>NZ_JBQTHF010000006.1:0-213243 GCF_052390155.1 Actinokineospora sp.
CTGGCATCAATCCATCTCAAAGGAACCCACAAAGGGTTCAATATTCAAGCTCTACTGGCTTAAATCGGCACACTGTTGAGTTCTCAAACAACACACGCACACCCGAATCAACCACTCACACGAGCGACACCAACGAGGGCTAGATACTGAAGAATTCTCGAAATTGTCGAGGTCGCCCACTCTACCACTCACTGGCGGGAGCTTGGTTCGCGACCCCTGCGCCATCGCTCGTTCCGAAGTTTCCGGCCCGTGCCGCGCTGACTTGGAGAAAGTTACACGCCCGGAAACCTGGGGTCAAATCGCACCCCCAAGTGCCCGCCACTGGGCGAAACCGCAGGTCATCGCCCCTGTGTCAAGTCTGCCACCAACGTATCCCACCCGATCTCCGCTGTGAATGTGACCGCGATCACATCAACTATCTGCATCTGTCCGGCACCCGGCGCGCTGACCTGCGGAAACGGCCGTGGCCGCCGACCACGGGAGTCGACGGCCACGGTGGACCACGCTCAGACCTGCACCTCGACGCCCGCGGTGTTGCGTTTGCCCCGGCGGAGTACGAGCCACTTGCCGTGCAGCAGGTTCTCCTTCGACGGCGTCCACGCCTCGTCGGTGACCTTGGTGTTGTTCGCGTACGCGCCGCCCTCGTGAACGGTGCGCCGGGCCGCCCCGCGGCTCTCGGCCAGGCCCGCGGCCACCAGCAGGTCGACGATGGTCGGCTCGTCGGCCAGGCGGGCGGTGCCGGTCGGCGCCTCGGCCATGGCGGCGTCGAGGGTGGTGAGGTCGAGTCCGGCCAGGTCGCCGCGACCGAACAGGGCCTGGCTCGCGGCCACGACCTGGGCAGTCTCCCGCTCGCCGTGCACCAGCGTGGTGAACTCCTCGGCCAGCCGCTTCTGCGCGGACCGCAGGTGCGGGCGCTCGATCGTGTCCTGCGCCAGGGCGTCGATCTCGGCGCGGTCGAGGAAGGTGAACATCCGCAGGTACCGAAGGACGTCGGTGTCGCCGACGTTCACGAAGTACTGGTACCAGGCGTACGGCGAGGTCATCGCCGGGTCCAGCCACACCGTGCCGCCACCGGTCGACTTCCCGAACTTGCGTCCCTCGGCGTCGGTGACCAGCGGGGCGGTGAGCGCGTGCACGGTCGCACCGTCGACCCGCCGCACGAGTTCGACGCCGCCGATGATGTTGCCCCACTGGTCGGAGCCGCCGACCTGCAGCGCGCAGCCGTGCGAGCGGTGCAGGCGCAGGTAGTCGTGCGACTGGAGCAGGAGGTAACTGAACTCCGTGTAGGACATGCCGTCGGACTCCAGGCGGCGTTTGACCGTCTCGCGCGCGAGCATCACGTTGATGGAGAAGTGCTTGCCGACGTCGCGGAGGAAGTCGAGGACGGACAGCTCGGCGGTCCAGTCGAGGTTGTTGGCGACCACGGCGGCGGTGCCCGGGCCATTCGCCTCGTCGAAGTCGACGAAGCGCTCCAGTTGGCCGCGAATCCGCTCGGACCACTCGGCCACCACATCGGTGGTGTTGAGGGTGCGCTCGCCGACGTCACGCGGGTCGCCGATCATGCCGGTGGCGCCGCCCGCGAGCACGATCGGCCGGTGGCCCGCGCGCTGGAAACGGCGGAGCATGAGCAGCGGGACCAGGTTTCCCGCGTGCAGGCTGGGCGCGGTCGGGTCGAAACCGGCATAGAGGGTGAGTGGGCCGGAGTCGAGATCCTTGCGCAGCGCGTCGAGATCGGTGGACTGCGCGATCAACCCGCGCCAGGACAGTTCGTCGAGGATGTGTTCACTCACGACAGTCATCCTCTCCCACCCGAGCCCGTCGGTCCTACCGGATTCCGGCAGCGCCCTGGTGTCCACGAGGTTGTCGCAATCGATCCCATTGCCGCCTATGCATAGCTGGCGATTCAAGGCAGGATGCGCCCCGATCGGGAAAGACAAGTTGGAGGCTCACCGTGTCTGGCGTCAGACGATCCCTACTGCGATACATCGTGCCGGTCGCCCTCGCGGCAGCCGTCACGGTCACCATCCCCCTGACCTTGCCGAGCAGCACACCGTCCGCCGAGGCGTGGACGCCGATGACGTCGGTGCAGGTCGACTACGGCGCGACCGCGGCCCCCGTGCGCGGCAAGCTGCTCTCGTTCAACGACTTCCACGGTGCCCTCGAACCCCCGGTCGGCAGCGGCGGCTTGGTGAACGGCGTGCCCGCGGGCGGCGTGGAGTACCTGGCCACCCACGTCAAGCGGCTGCGTGCGGACGCCACGGCGGGCGGCGAGACCGTGATCACCGCGGGTGCGGGTGACCTGGTCGGCGGCACGCCGCTGATCAGCGCGGCGTTCCACGACGAGCCCAGCATCGAGGTGCTCTCCAAGCTCGGCCTCGACCTCAGCTCGGTCGGCAACCACGAGTTCGACGAGGGCGTCGACGAGCTCAAGCGGCTGCAGCGCGGCGGCTGTCACCCGGTCGACGGCTGCCAGGACGGCGACGGCTTCGCGGGCGCGAAGTTCAAGTACCTCGCCGCGAACGTGGTGGACAAGCGGTCGCGGCTGCCGATCCTGCGGCCGTTCGAGATCAAGTTCGTGGACGGCGTGCCGGTGGCGTTCATCGGCATGACCCTTGAGGGCACGCCGAGCATCGTCAACCCGGCAGGCATCAAGTCGGTCGAGTTCCTCGACGAGATCAAGACCGCGAACTTCTACGCGGGCCTGCTCAGCCTGCTCGGCGTCAAGGCCTCGGTGCTGCTGATCCACGAGGGCGGCCAGCAGAACGCGCCGCCGACCCCGCAGGACCCGTCGAGCTGCGCGAACTTCGCCGGGCCGATCACCGACATCGTCGCCGGGCTGCGGCCCGAGTTCGGTGCCGTGGTGTCCGGGCACACGCACCGCTTCTATAGCTGCGCGCTGCCCAACGCCGCGGGGGTGAACACCGTGGTCACCAGCGCGGGTTCGAACGGCACGCTGGTCACCGACATCGGTTTCACCCTGGACCGCAAGTCCCGCAAGTTCGCCTCGGTGCAGGCGCGCAACGTCGTCGCGGAGAACGGCGTGAAGCTGCCGGACGGCACCTACGCCAAGGACGCGGCGGGCAACTTCCTGCGCAACCCGAACCTGGTCGACGCGGACGCCAAGGTGCTCGTGGACAAGTACCGGGCCGCGGTGGCCCCGCTGGCCAACCGCGTCGTCGGCGACATCACCGCGAACATCTCGCGGACCGCGGACGCCGACGGCGAGAGCCCGCTCGGCGATGTGATCGCGGACGCCCAGTTGAGCTACACGGCTTCGGCGGGCGCGCAGATCGCGCTGATGAACCCGGGGGGCATCCGGGCCGACCTGAGTTTCGCGAACTCCCCCGGCGGCGAGGCCCCCGGCCAGGTCACCTACGGCGAGTGCTTCACCGTGCAGCCGTTCAACAACCTGGTGGTGACCCAGGCGTTCACGGGTGCGCAGCTCAAGGAGGTGCTGGAGCAGCAGTTCGTCGGCTTCGGCGGGCAGACCGTGCAGCGCATCCTGCAGGTGTCGGCGGGCCTCTCGTACTCCTATGACACCACGCGGGCGGCAGGTGACCGGGTTTCCGGGCTCTCGCTCAACGGCGCGCCGATCGACCCGGCCACGACCTACAAGGTGACCACGAACGACTTCCTCGCCAACGGCGGGGACGGGTTCACCAAGCTCACCGCCGGTACCGGTCGGGTCACCGCGCCCGGCTTCGACGTGGACGCGCTGGTCGCTCTCGTCGGTGCGGGCCCGGTGTCGCCGGGGCCGTCGAACCGGTTCACCAAGATCGCCTGATTTTCCGCTGGGCTGAGGGCCACTCCACGTGCCGTGGGGTGGCCCTCAGCGCGTCGCGGGGGTGCGCTTGCCACCGCGCCGGTACGCGCTGACCGAGGTGGAGCCGTCGATCCAGAAGCGCCACGGGATGTCCATGGCGACCGCCACGCCGACGCGCGGACCGACGCGGATGGCCTCGGGCGGGACGCGGTCGCCCGCGAGGAGGCGAACCGGGGAAGTCGGGTCGGTGAGATCGGCGCCGTCGTGGCCGCGGTCGAGGCCGAGTGCGCTGGTCAGTTTGGCCGGTCCCTTGGCCAGGTCGGCGTCGTTGCGGGCGGCCGGGCGACGGGTTCTGGCCAGGTCCACTCCAGACACCACCTCGCCCGCGCGCAGCAGCACGGCACCGGGGACGCCGTCGGTGAGCGTGACGACGTTGGCGCAGAAGTGCATGCCGTAGACGAAGTAGACGTACAGGTGACCGGCGGGGCCGAACATCACGTCGTTGCGCGGGGTCCGGCCGCGGTAGCAGTGCGAGGCCGGATCGTCGCCGCCGCGGTACGCCTCGACCTCGACGATGCGCGTGTGGACAGTCCCCTGTGGACTGTCGGCGGCCAGGACCGAGCCGAGCAGGAGCTTGGCGGCCTCGACCGGGTCGACGGCGAGTTCGGCGCGGGTGATCAGGCGCACAGCGCGCCACCCGAGGCGATCATGACCACCTCGACGGGGCACGCCGGGCGAGCGAGCCCGGCGATCAGCTCCGGCAAGTTGTGGAAGTAGGTGAAACTGTTGCCCACGAACAGAATCCAGGTCACTTTCGGATGACTTGCTCCGCCCACGCCCGGTACTCCTCGATCCGCCGCACGACCCGGTTCCGCTGCTCCGCGACCCGTGGCGGCGCGGTCCCACCGTACGCGTCGCGGGAGGCGATCGAGCCCGCGACGGTCAGGACGTCGCGGACCTGAGGTGTCAGCGCCGGGTTGACCTCGGCCAACTCGGCGTCGGTGAGGTCTTCCAGGCCGACGCCGCGCGCCTCGGCGCGGCGCACGCACGCCCCCGCCGCCTCGTGCGCGACCCGGAACGGAACCCCTTGGCGGACAAGCCATTCCGCGATGTCGGTGGCCAGGGTGAACCCGGCGGGAGCGAGCGCGGCGAGCCGGTCGGTGTCGAAGGTCAGCGTCGAGAGCATGCCCGCGAACGCGGGCAGCAGGAGTCGGAGCTGGTCGACCGAGTCGAAGACGGGCTCCTTGTCCTCCTGGAGGTCGCGGTTGTAGGCCAGCGGCTGCGCTTTGAGGGTGGCAAGCAGTCCGGTGAGGTTGCCGATGAGCCTGCCGGACTTGCCACGCGCCAACTCGGCGACGTCGGGATTCTTCTTCTGCGGCATGATCGAGCTGCCGGTGGCCCACGCGTCGTCGAGGGTGGCGTAGGAGAATTCGGCCGTGGTCCAGATGATCACTTCCTCGGCGACCCTGGACAGGTTGACCGCGAGCATGGCGAGCACGAAGGCGATCTCGGCGGCGAAGTCGCGGGCGGCGGTACCGTCGATGGAGTTCTCGACGGGCGCGTCGAAGCCCAGTTCCTCGGCGATCGCGGCCGGGTCCAGCCCCAGCGACGAACCCGCGAGCGCACCGGACCCGTAGGGCGACACAGCGGCGCGGACGTCCCAGTCGCGCAGCCGGTCGACGTCGCGCAGCAGGGCCTGGGCGTGGGCGAGGAGATGGTGGGCGAGCAGCACCGGTTGGGCGTGCTGCAGGTGGGTGCGGCCGGGCATGGCAGCGTCGGGGTGGCGCCGGGCCTGGGACAGCAGGGCTTCGATCACATCGAGGGTGCCACCCGCGACGTGTCGGGCGGCCTCGCGCAGCCACATCCTGAACAGGGTGGCGATCTGGTCGTTGCGGGAGCGGCCCGCGCGCAGCTTGCCGCCGAGATCGGCACCCGCCCGGTCGACCAGCCCGCGTTCCAGCGCGGTGTGCACATCCTCGTCGGCGACGACCGGGGTGAACGCCCCGGACGCCACGTCGGCCTCCAGGGCATCCAGGGCGGTCAGCATGTCGCGGAGTTCGTCGTCGGTGAGCAGTCCCGCACGGTGCAGCACACGGGCATGAGCCCGCGACCCGGCGATGTCGTGCTGCGCGAGCCGCCAGTCGAAGTGGGTCGACAGACTCAGTGCGGCCATCGCCTCGGCGGGGCCGGAACTGAACCGCCCTCCCCACAGTGCGGTGGGTTGCTCGGTCACGACAGTCCTTTCTGGACAGTACAGTTCGTTGGTACCCCGGTTCAGTGGTGTTGTGCCCGCTTGGCGGCGATCTTGCTGGGGAGGCCCCAGAGTTGGACGAACCCCTTGGCCAGGGACTGGTCGAAGGTGTCGCCCGCATCGTAGGTAGCCAGGTTGAAGTCATAGAGGGACTGCTCGGACTTGCGTCCGGTGACCACCGCGCGTCCGCCGTGCAGGGTCATCCGAATGTCACCCGAGACGTGTTCCTGGGTCTTGGCGATGAAGGTGTCCAGCGCGTCCTTGAGCGGAGAAAACCAGAGACCGTCGTAGACCAGCTCGCCCCAGCGCTGCTCGACAGTCCGCTTGAAGCGAGCCAGATCCCGCTCCACGGTCACGTTCTCCAACTCCTGATGCGCGGTGATCAGCGCGATCGCCCCCGGGGCCTCGTAAACCTCGCGGCTCTTGATGCCCACCAGCCGGTCCTCGACAATGTCGAGCCTGCCGACGCCCTGGGCGCCCGCGCGCCGGTTGAGTTCCTGGATCGCTTGCAGGACCGTCACTGTCTCGCCATCGATGGCGACCGGGACACCCCGGTCGAAGGTCAGGACGACCTCGTCGGAGTCGCGCGGCTCGGCGGGGTTCGCGGTGTAGTCGTAGACGTCCTCTATCGGGGCGTTCCAGATGTCTTCCAGGAAACCGGTTTCCACCGCGCGGCCCCAGACGTTCTGGTCGATGGAGTAGGGCGACTTCTTCGACACGTCGATGGGCAGGTTGCGGTCCTCGGCCCAGACGATGGCCTTCTCCCGGGTCCAGGCGAAATCGCGGACCGGGGCGACGACCTTGAGGTCGGGCGCGAGGGCGCCGATGCCGACCTCGAAGCGGACCTGGTCGTTGCCCTTTCCGGTGCAGCCGTGGGAAACCGTGGTCGCGCCATGGTACTTGGCGGCCTCGACGAGGTGCTTGACGATCACCGGGCGGGAGATCGCGGACACCAGCGGGTAGCGGTCCATGTACAGCGCGTTGGCCTGCAGCGCGGGCAGGCAGTACTGCTCGGCGAACTCGTCGCGGGCGTCGGCGACGACCGCTTCGACGGCGCCGCACGCCAAGGCCCGCTTGCGAATCGTGTCCAGGTCTTCGCCGCCCTGGCCGACGTCCACCGCGACGGCGACGACCTCGGCGCCGGTCTCCTCGGCGATCCAGCCGATCGCCACCGACGTGTCCAGGCCGCCGGAGTACGCCAGCACCACCCTGTCACTCATTGTTCTCTCCTTGTCTTGGCACGTCTGGATTTCCGTTGTTGCGCGCGGCCATCGCGGTGAAGCGCTCCGCCATCTGCAGTCCGGTCACCGGTTCCCGGCAGATCACCATCAGCGTGTCGTCGCCCGCGATCGTGCCGACGACCTCAAGGAGGGCGGCGCGGTCGATGGCGCTGGCGAGGAACTGCGCGGCGCCGGGCGGGGTGCGCAGCACGGTCAGGTTGGCCGAGCCGTCCGCGGACACCAGCAGTTCGCCGAGCAGCCGGGACAGCCGCGAAGTGCCGCCTTGCAGGCCGCGCACCGGGTTCCCGTCCTCGGGGATGACGTAGACCGGGGCACCGCCCTCGACCGCGCGCAGCTTGACCGCGCCGAGTTCGTCGAGGTCGCGCGAGAGGGTCGCCTGGGTTACCTCGACCCCCTCGGCCGCGAGGAGCGTGGCCAGTTCGGTCTGGCTGCGGACGGCGCGTTCGGCCACCAGCACCACGATGCGCGCCTGGCGCGCCACCCGGGTGTTCATTCCTGAGCCACCAGCCACGCGAGCAGCGCTTTCTGGGCGTGCAAACGGTTTTCGGCTTCGTCCCAGACGGCGCTGGCCGGGCCGTCGAGCACGTCGTCGGTGATCTCCCAGCCGCGGTGCGCGGGCAGGCAGTGCAGCACGATCGCGCCCGGCGCGGCGCGCGCCAGGAGTTCGGCGTTGATCTGGAGCTTGCGGAACGGGCTGATCCGGTCGCGGCCGTCGTTCTCCTGGCCCATGGAGGTCCAGGTGTCGGTGACCAGGACGTCGGTGCCGTCGACGGCCGCGTGCGGGTCGGTGAGCACGGTGACACTGCCGCCGGTCTCGACCGCCCGGTGCTTGGCGTCGAGCACGAAGTCCTGCTGTGGCTGGAATCCCTCGGGGGCGACCACGCGGACGTGCATGCCCGCGGTGGCACCGCCGAGGATCAGCGAGTGGGCCATGTTGTTGGCGCCGTCACCGAGGTAGGTGGCGGTGATGCCTGCCAGCCTGCCGTGGCGCTCCTCGATGGTCTGCAGGTCGGCGAGCACCTGGCAAGGGTGGAACTCGTCGGTGAGCGCGTTGATCACAGGGACGCGGGAGGCAGACGCCATCGCGTCGATGCGCTTCTGGGCGTAGGTGCGCCAGACGACGACATCGACGTAGCGCGAGAGCACCCGTGCGGTGTCCTCAATGGTCTCTTCGCGGCCGAGCTGCATGGTGCGCCCGTCCACGATGATCGGCTGGCCGCCGAGCTGGGCGATGCCGACCTCGAAGGAGAGCCGGGTGCGGGTGGAGTTCTTCTCGAAGATCGCCGCGACCGACTTGCCCCGCAAAGGCCGCCGCGCCAACGGATCCGCCTTGAGGACCATGGCCAGGTCGAGGACCTCGCGCTGCTCCGCGGGAGTCAGGTCGTCGTCGCGCAGGAAGTGCCGGACCATCGCTCAGCCCTCCTGGGCGGCGTCGAGGATGCCGGGCAGCGCGGCGACGAACTCGCCGGCCTGCTGGTCGGTGAGGATCAGCGGCGGGGCGAGGCGCAGTACGTCGGGCTGGACGTTGTTGACCAGGAAACCTCTGTCCTGCGCTGATTTCGCGACGGCGGCGGAGACCGACCGGGTCAGCGCCACGCCGAGCAGCAGGCCGCTGCCGCGGACGCCGGACACCAGCGGGTGGTGCAGGTTCTCGATGCCCGCGGCGAGATCCTTGCCGAGCGCGGCGACGTGCTCAAGGAGACCGTCGGCGGCGATGGTGCGCAGCACGGCGAGACCGGCGGCGCAGGAGACGGGGTTTCCGCCGAACGTGGTGCCGTGGTGGCCGGGGCCGAACAGGTCGGCGGCGGCGCCGACGCCGACGCACGCGCCCAGCGGCAGACCGCCGCCCAGGCCCTTGGCCAGCGTGAACACGTCCGGGGCGATGCCCGCCTGCTGGAAGGCGAACCAGCTCCCGAGCCTGCCGATTCCGGTCTGCACCTCGTCGAGCACCAGCAGCGCGCCCGTCGCGGCGGTGATCTCGCGGGCGGCCTGTAGGTAGCCGTCGGGGGCCGGGATGACGCCGCCTTCGCCGAGCACCGGCTCCAGGAACACCGCCGCGGTGTCACCGTCCACAACGGACCGAAGTGCGTCGGCGTCGCCGAACGGGACATGGGTGACGCCGGGGGCAAGCGGCTCGAACGGGGTGCGCTTGGGCGGCTGGCCGGTGAGCGCGAGCGCGCCCATCGTGCGGCCGTGGAACGCGCCATCGCACGCGACGACCTTCGTCCGGCCGGTGAGCCTGCTGATCTTGAACGCGGCCTCGTTGGCCTCGGCGCCCGAATTGCAGAACAGCACCTTCGCGTTGCCGGTCAACCCGGCGACGTCGAGCAACGCGTCGGCCAACTCGACGGTCACCGGGTTCACATACAGGTTCGAGGTGTGCCCGAGGGTGGCGATCTGCGCGGTGACCGCGGCGACGAGCGCGGGGTGCGCGTGGCCGAGCGCGTTGGTGGCGATGCCGCCGACCAGGTCGAGATAGCGGGTGCCGTCGGCGTCCCACACGTGCGCGCCCGCGCCGCGCACCAGGGTGAGCGGCGGGGTGCCGTAGTTGTTCATCAGCGCGGACCGCCAGCGCCACTGACCGTCCTGATTGGACTCGATCACGATGATTCCCCCTCGTCCGGCAGCACCATGGTGCCGACGCCGCCGCTGGTGAACACTTCGAGCAGGACCGAGTGCGCGAGCCTGCCGTCGATGACGTGCGCGCGCGGCACACCGCCGGTGACCGCGCGCAGGCACGCCTCCATCTTCGGCAGCATGCCGCTTTCCAACCCGGGCAACAGCTTCTCCAGTTCGCTCGCGCGCACCTCGGGCAGCAGCGACGACCGGTCGGGCCAGTCGGCGTAGAGGCCCTCGACGTCGGTGAGCACGACGAGCTTCTCCGCCTTGAGCGCGATCGCGAGCGCGGCGGCGGCGGTGTCGGCGTTGACGTTGTGCGCCAAGCCTGCCCGGTCCGGGGCCACTGTGGACACTACCGGGATGCGGCCAGCGCGAACGATGTCGAGCACGGCGTCGGGGTTGACCTCGACCACGTCGCCGACCAGGCCGAGGTCGACCTCCACACCCTCGACCACGGCGGTGCGTCGCTCGGCGGTGAACAGGTGCGCGTCCTCGCCGGAAATACCGACGGCGTAGGGACCGTGCTGGTTGATCAGGCCGACCAGCTCGCGACTGACCTGGCCGGTGAGCACCATGCGGACCACGTCCATCGTCTCCGGGTTGGTCACCCGCAGGCCCGCCTTGAACTCGCCCGCGATGCCGAGCCGGGTGAGCATGGCGGTGATCTGCGGGCCGCCGCCGTGCACGACGACCGGGCGCAGGCCCGCGACCCGCAGGAACACCATGTCCTGCGCGAACGCCCGCTTGAGCGTGTCGTCGACCATGGCGTTGCCGCCGTACTTGAGCACCACGAGCGCACCGTGGAAGCGTTGCAGCCACGGCAAAGCCTCGATGAGCACGCCCGCCTTCTCGGTCGCGTCCCTCATGAGGAGTACGCGCTGTTCTCTTCGACGTAGGCGTGGGAGAGGTCCGTGGTGAGGATGGTCCCGATGCCCGCGCCCGCGTGCAGGTCGACCTCGACGAGGATGTCGCGGCCGGTGAGGTCGGCGGCCGAGCGGTCCTCGCCGCGCCCGCCCGCGCGGCACACCATGGCGCCGTTGATGGTGATGTCGAGGTTCTGCTGGTCGAACTCGGTGGGCGCGTTGCCCACGGCCATCGCGATGCGGCCCCAGTTGGGGTCGGCGGCGAAAAACGCCGTCTTGCACAGGTTGTCCCGTGCGACCGTGCGAGCGGTGGCCACGGCCTCGGCGTCGGTGGCCGCGCCGCGCACGGTGATGGTGACGTGCTTGGTGACGCCCTCGGCGTCGGCCTGCAACTGCGCGACGAGGTCGGCGCACAGCGCGGTCAGCGCCTCGGTGAACTCGGCCGGGCCGACCGACACCTCGGAGGCGCCGGACACCAGCAGCAGCACGGTGTCGTTGGTGGAGGTGCCGCCGTCGACGTCGAGCCGGTTGAAGGTGGCCTCGACGGCGGCGCGCAGCGCACCGTCCACAGCGGACGGATCGACGGCGGCGTCCGTGGTGACGACGCCGAGCATGGTGGCCATGTTGGGCGCGCACATGCCCGCGCCCTTGGCGAATCCGCCGATCCGCCAGCCGTCGGGGTGGGTCAGCGCGGCCTGCTTGGGCACGGTGTCGGTGGTCATCACGGCGGTCGCGGCGGCCAGGCTCGCGGCCGCGCCGCGGGCCAACTCCTTCGCCGCACTGTCCACACCGGACTTGACGGCGTCCATCGGCAGTCGCTCGCCGATGAGACCGGTGGAGCAGACGGCGACGTCGATCGCGCCGACGCCGAGCACGTCGGCGACCTTCTCCGCGGTGGCGTGGGTGTCCTGGAAGCCTTCCGGGCCGGTGCAGGCGTTGGCACCGCCGGAGTTGAGCACGACGGCCTTGAGTTTTCCGGTGGTGAGCACCTGCTGGGACCAGAGGACCGGCGCGGCCTTGACCTTGTTGCGGGTGAACACGCCCGCCGCGGCGGCGGCCGGGCCGTCGTTGACGACGAGGGTCAGGTCGAGCAGGCCGTTGGCCTTGATGCCCGCGGCGACCCCGGCCGCGCGAAACCCTTGGGGCGCCGCGACACCGTGCTTGCGGTCGATCATGGTGCGACTCCCACGGTGGACAGGCCCACGGTCTCCGGCAGGCCGAGCGCGATGTTCATGGACTGCACGGCGGCACCCGCCGTGCCCTTGGTGAGGTTGTCGATCGCGGCGACCGCGACCAAGCGGCCGAGGTCGGCGTCGACGGTGACCTGCAGGTGCACCGCGTTGGAGCCGAGCACCGCCGCCGTGGTGGGCCACTGGCCCTCCGGCAGCAGATGGACGAACGGCTCGTCGGCGTAGACCTTGGTGTAGGCGGCGCGGACGTCGGTGACGCCGTCGGCGAGCGCGGCGCTGCAGGTGGCGAGGATGCCGCGCGGCAGCGGTGCGAGGACCGGCGTGAACGACACGGCGACGCGCGTGCCCGCGATGGCGCTGAGGTTCTGGGTGATCTCGGGGGTATGCCGGTGGGCGCCGCCGACGCCGTACGCGCTCAGCGAGCCCATCACCTCGGAGCCGAGCAGGTTCGGCTTGAGGCTCTTGCCCGCCCCCGACGTCCCGGACACCGCGACGACCACGACCTCGGGCGTGACCAGGCCGTGCTGGATCGCGGGCGCGAGGGCGAGCGAGCTGACGGTCGGGTAGCAACCGGGGACCGCGATCCGCCTGGCGGTTCGCAGGGCGGCGCGCGCGCCGGGGAGTTCGGGCAGGCCGTAGGGCCAGTGGCCCGCGTAGTCGCCGCCGTACCACCGGTTCCAGTCCGCGGCGGCGGTGAGCCGGTGATCGGCTCCGCAGTCGACCACGAGCGTGTCGGGGGCGAGTTGGGCGGCGATCGCGGCGGAATGGCCGTGCGGCAGGGCGAGGAAGACCACGTCGTGGCCGGTCAGCGTGTCGACGGTGGTGTCGCCGAGGACGCGGTCGGCCAGCGGGAGCAGGTGGGGCTGGTGCCTGCCGAGCCGGGAGCCCGCGTTGCCGCCCGCGGTGAGCGCGCCGATCTCGACATCGGGGTGCGCGAGCAGCAGCCGGAGGAGCTCTCCCCCGGCGTACCCGCTCGCGCCCGCCACCGCGACCCGCACCGTCATGTGGATGATTATGCACGGGCCTGCAAGTTCACTCAATCACGATCGCTCGATCGTGTCGCGGCCCACAGCGGTCCGCGGGCCGAAAACTGTCGGTGGCCGCCGCTAGCGTTGTGGTGTGAGTTCATCGGAGCAGGCCTTGAGCTGGGAGTGGCAGCGGTCGGGTGGAATCGCGTGAGTCCGTCGGAGCAGGCCCTGAGCTGGGCAGGGCAGATTGTGGGAGCGGAGGTGATCGGCGTGACCGGCCTGCGGGAGGGGGCTGGGCCGTGGCGGCTGCGGTTCGCGGGCGGCGAGGCCGTCTTGCGCACGGGCGCGGGGGCGGCGGATCGCGCGCGGTTCGAGACGGAGGCGGCGGCGCTGACGGTGGGTGCTGAGCACGGTCTGCCGATGCCTCGGCTACTCGGGGTGGACCTCGACGGGCCGATGCTGCTCGCCACGGCGTTACCTGGCCACAGTCGGGTCACCGGGCCGCCGTCGGCCGAGCGGATGCGCGCGCTGGGTGCGGCGGTGGCGCGACTGCACACCGTCGTCGGGCAGGCGCGGGACGGGTTGCCGGTGCGCGCGCGGTCGATCGAGGACGAGGACTTCCGGGCCGCGGGTCGCTCGCCCACGCAGGCCGCCGCCGACGACCTGCTGTCCCGTGTGGACGTTCCCGCGGCGCCGGTCGTGCTGGTGCACGGGGATCTGTGGCAGGGCAACGCACTGTGGGATGGCGACGACTTCGTCGGGTTCGTCGACTGGGACTGCGCGGGCGTCGGTCCGGCGGGCGTCGACCTGGGATCGGCACGCTGCGACGCGGCGACGTCGATCGGGCAGGCCGCGGCCGACGACCTGCTGGCTGGCTGGGAGCGCGAAGCGGGCAGATCGGCCGACGACGTGGCCTACTGGGACGTCGTCGCCGCCCTGAGCACCCCCGCCGACCTGGGCGACTGGCTGTCGGTGATGCACGACCAGGGCCGGACCGACCTGGACGGCCCGACCATGACCGCCCGCCGCGACGACTTCCTAGGGGCCGCGATGGACCGACTCGGCTGACTCACGAACCCGCCCACCCGCGTTCCGCCCACCCGCGCGAGGCACCGACTTGCGCGACGGCCTCCCGCAGGCCGCCGTGGACCGATCGGGATGAGTCACGAAGTCGCCCGCGCGGGTTCCCGGCCAACGGCAGGCGCCTTGCCGGAGGTCGACCGGCGCGACCGCCTGACGATCAGGATCGCCAGTACGACCAGCGACACCAGGGGCGACGGGAATCCCAGCACGATCCCGATCGCGAAATCGGCCACCGGCGCGCCGACCGCCGCGACGAACACCCAGGTCGGCGCGGTGGGCGGCTTCGCCGCTCGGGTGCCGGTGGTCCACGGCGTCCGCTGCCAAGGCTTGGCCACCGACAGCCACGCCTGGAACGCGATCGCCCCGGCCATCATGGCCGCGGCCATGATCAGCGGCAGCGGCATCGGACTCGCGTCCCCCGCGCGGGCCGCGACGACGGTGTCCTGCAGGGCGTCGGACAGGATGAAGATGCCCAGGTACAACTGCACAAGCGTGATCGCGAACTTCGCCAGCACCCACCAGTGCCGGAAGAAGCCCCAGGACGTGGCCGCGGCGAGCGCGAAGCCCGTGAAGGCCGAGGCGTTCGCCAACGGAGCCAGCAGGTGGATGTCGAGGGTGTGCGCCATGGACGTCGCGCTGATCCGCACCGCCGGGTCGCCGCTGGTGAAAGTCACCAGCGACAGCGTGAACAGCGCCAACGCCTGCCCCATCCAGCCGACCGAAGTGATCACGTGCAGCCAGACCGCCGCCTGGCGCCAGCGTTTCGAGGTTCCCTGTGCCATGACGTCGAGACTGCCGTTCACCGACCGCGGCCACATCCGGTGAAGTTCCCGGGACAACCCCGATCTTGCGACCCTTAGGCTGCGTGGAGTGCGAATCTACCTGTCCGCATCGACCTGCTCGGGCCGTTACGCGAGGTCGTCGAATTCGCCCGCCTTGACGCCGTTGATCCAGGCGGCCATCTCGGCGCGGGTGAAGAACACGATGCCCGCGTCCCGGTGGTTGCTGTTGCGCACCGCGATGCTGCCGTCGACCAGCGGCGCGGTCTCGACGCATGCGCCTTCGTCACCGCTGAAACTGGACTTGCGCCAGGGTGCCGAGTCCAGGTCGAGCGGGGCGTGCGGCCGGTGGGGACTGGTCATCAGAACTCCTCTGCGACGGTTCTGATCATTATCGCCGAGTCGTCCGGGGACAGGGCAAGGACACACGTGTGCTGGAACGCCACCGTGTGCGCCTCGATCTCGTCGGGTTCTTCGAGGTAGAGCGCGCCTGCCCGGTGCTCGACGTAGGCGACACCGGGATCGGCGGGCCACGGGAAGTCCAGAATCTGGAATCGGCCGGTCATCCCGGGGTGCGCGCCGTTGACGTAGGGCACCACCTGCACGGTGATCTTCGGGTGCCGTGTCATCGCGGCGAGGTGCAGGAGTTGTTCCCTCATCACGGTGGGACTGCCGACGACCCGGCGGAGGGCGGCCTCGTCGAGCACCGTCCAGAGCCGCACCGGGCCGGGGTCGCGGTGCAGGATCTGCTGCCGGGTCATCCGCAGCTCGACATGCCGGGCGATGTCCTCCTCGGTTCGTTCGGCGGTGCCCCGGCGGGCCACCGCCTCGGCGTAGTCCTTGGTCTGCAGCAGACCTGGGATGAGTTGGGCTTCGCAGATGCGGATCTGCGACGCACCTTGCTCCAACCCGACGAACGGAGAGAACCAACTCCGAAGCGTGTTGGCGTCGTAGCGCTCCCACCAGCCCTTCTGGCGGGAGTCCCGGGCTGCCTGGAGATAGAGCGACCAACGGTCCTCAGGCACCCGGTACAGCGGGAGCAGGACCTCGTCGAGATCACGCACCACTACCGGCCGCTCCGCGGTCTCGTAGTAGGACACCTTGCCGACCGTGCACCGCAGGGCCTTGGCCACGTCCTTCTGATCGAGCCCGGCCGCCCGCCGCAGGCGGGCGAGTTCGAACGCCAGCCAACGCCGCCACACCGTGGGACTCGACGCCTCGGTCACCGCTGCCTCCCCAGTCTCGTTCCGCGCGGGCGCCAGTGTGCCCTCGCCCACCGACCGTTTCGGCCCGCGACCGGTGATCCAGAAGAGGCGGACCGCGAGTTCACCCGATCGAGCGAGTAGCGCGATGTAGAATCCAAACTTACTATCTACATCTGCGCGCTGGCAACCTGCCAGCGGTGCCCGAGATCGGAACCAGCCTACTTCGCCGCTGGTCAGAACCTGCCAGGGAGCCGACGATGATGATTCAGACACAGGTAGCCATGAACCACGGATCGGCCGACGAGCACCGGGCCGACAGCACGGCGGGACCGCACGCGAACGGCCACGACCAGACGCCGAAAGGGAACGCTTCGCGGCTCGCGCCGCTGTGCGGTGCGGCGGAGTTCGCCGAGTTGGTGGCCGGCATGGTGGCCGACGAGGCGCCGCGCCTGTTCGCCGTGGTGCAGGAGTACGGCGAGCGGGCGGACGGCCGGATCGCGGCGTGGGGCATGGCCTTCGAGGACCGCGCCGAAGTCGTCGACGCGGTGGGCGGCGTTCGAATGAGCCTGCGCTCCGCGGAACGCGCGGCCCAGATGCACGACCGCCGTCCCGACATCACCGCCCACGTGGTGTGGGTCTACCCCAACGCGACCGACCCGGCGCACGAGATCGACACGGACTGAGCGGGTGGGCATCGACAGGCGATCGCGACGCCGTGGGCAGGCGGGCAGGGCCGTTCGAGCGGCCAGATCGAACGACGCGCCCGTGAGTCGGGAGTCGCATCGCTGGGGCCGCGGGGTTCTCGGGTCGACCATCGCTCATCTGCGGGCAACCCAGGACGGGATCATGGTGGTGCGCAACATCGCCGGACAGCGCGTGGGCCCTGCCGTCTGCGGTCAGTGGCTGGTGGACGACAGCACGAGTCCCGTGGACTCCGCCCAGATCAGGATGTGCGCACAGTGCCTGAAGGCAATGGTCGAGGACCACCCCGACAGTCGGCCGCCACCATGACGCAACGGCCGGAATGAGATCGCCGGGCGTTCCTGGCCCAGCGGAGGTGCACCCGGGGTTCGCTGCGCCGAATCGAGTGAATCGGCCAGCCGCAGGGTGCGGTCAACACCTGCTGTGTCACGATGCCGGACGTGGTCAGGGTGGAGTGTTCGTTCGCGGAACTGGACGCCGTGGGTGCCGCGCTGGACCTACCGGTGTGGCGGTTTCCGTTCACCGCGCCGCGATTCGGCGGAGTGGGCCGAGTGGAGCTCCTCGCCGCTGTGCACACGAGCCTGTCCCGGCGGGGACTGGTACGCGAAGACCAATTCGCCCCCGAACTGGTCCGGGCGCTGCGGATCTACGCCACCGGCCGGGTGTCCGTGGCGATCAACGGCCTGGTCGACCGAACACAGCTCACCGCTCTCGCGGTCCTCGACCGGAGCGTCGGCGTGCTCGCGGAGCTGCGGGAGGAACGCATCGCGTTCCGGACAGTGCCCGCCGAGCGGGTGGTGCGGGCGCTGGTCGGCACCGTGGCGCCTCTTCGACCGGGCCTGGGCCGGTCGGTGACCGTGACCGGCCACCCGCCAGCCGGGACCGTCGACCCGTCCGCGGGGGTGCTCCGGGCGGTCCGCGCCAGAGACACTCACGCGAGCCACGACCACCAAGCGGCGCGCCGGATCCTGATCCGACCACGGCACGGCGGCGGCTCCTTCTTGATCAGCACTCCCGCGAGACTCGGCCAACCCGACCCGAGCAAGGCCGTCTCCTGGGTGGACACCGACGAGGGCCGTTACACGGTGGTCACCACCACCGGGTCCGACGGCGGCGAGCATGTGACCTACCAAGTCCATGGCCGCCTACCAGGACAGCGACGACACCGGCGCAGGCGGCATCACCGCCGCGGGCTCCTGAAAACGACGACACCGTGACCGGACGGACACTCACCAGCATGCGTCGCGCGGTGACCACGGCCGCGGTGGTCATGATCGGCTTCGGGCTGACCGCGTGCGGCGGAGCACAGACCCCCGGGCAGGCGCTGCCCGCGACCACCACAGCGGCGTCCAAGACCGGCACCACTACAGAGCGCACGACGACGACAAGTCCGACCAGCGCAGAGTCACTGGCTGACACCGATCCATGCGAGCTGCTCACCTCCGCGGACAAGTCGGCCCTTGGGGTGACGAAGTTCGAGGGTCCCGAGCAGCTCGGCACGGCCCGTATCTGTCGAATCCGGACACCCGCCGGAACCCTGACACCGGGCATTCGGACCAACATCGGCCTGACGCAGGTTGTGGTAACGGGCCCGATCAACGACCTCACAATCGGGTCGCATAAAGCGAAGCAGTTGCGGGACACCGCCACCCGCGGCTGCATAGTGTTCATTGGTGTGACCGCGTCGTCACGGGTAGATGTGGACGCGGGGGATCGTCAGGGTGATCAGGATGAGGCGTGTGATCTTGCGTTGCGGGCGGCAACGTTGATCGAGCCGAACCTGCCGGAATCGTAGGGGTGGAGTGATGGGTACCGAGCGATCCTCCGGTGAGGTCGCCGCGGAGTACGGGGTCCTGGACTACGGCCAGGCGCCGACCGTGGCGGAGCTGCGGGAGCAGATCATGGCCGAGGGGCGGGCGCGTTACGGGCCGTTCCTCGGGCCGCTGATGGGAATGCTCAACTCGTTGAGCCAGACCGACGACAAACTCGACGCCCAGGCACAGGACCTGCGACAGGGCACGGTGACGCGCACGGCACCGGGCGCCCCCGGAGTGCACTATCAGGGCATCCCGCACCAGCAGTTGTACGACGCGGTGCACAACGGGATCGACCCGGACGCGGTCGGCTCGGTGGGCGAGTCGTGGATCAAGGTCGGCAACAAGCTGGCGGGCATCGGGGATCTGGTGACCAAGGCGATCGGCAGCAGCGCGACCACCTGGACCGGCGTCGCGGCCGAGGGAGCACGGCAGGCGTTGGCCGGGTTGGCCAACAAGTCCGGACAGGCGGGACGCGCCTCGCAGCTCGCGGGGACGGTCTACACCCAGCAGGCGCAGGCCCTGGCCACCGCGAAGAACACGGTGCCGCCACCACCGAACCCGCCGTATGACCCGCGGGCCGCGGCCCTGCGGTTGCAGACGATCACCGACCCGGTGGCCTACGCCCAGCAGGCCCAACTGGACCAGCAACAGGCCGCGGCCCAACAGGCGGCACACCGGCAGGCCGCGCAAGCCGTACAGACCTACGACCAGACATTGACCGCGACCGCATCGGCCGCGCCCGCGTTCGCCCCGCCACCGCGGGCCGCCAAGCCGGACGACGGTCGCGACGCTGTCGGAACCGACTGGCGGGGTGGCGCGCCGGGCGATCGGACCGACACTCCCACGGGCGGGCACGGGGGCAGCGATGTTCCGCCAGGCGGTCCCGGCGCGCCCGGCGACGGGTCCGGTCCGGCAGGTGGTCACGGCGGCGCGGGTAGCACTGAGCCCGCGGGACAGACCAGCGGTTCGGGTGCCACCCCGGTCACCAGCGTGACCGGTGGCGTCGGCATCGGACCGGGCGGTCAGCCGGTAGCAGGCGCGAGGCCCGAGAGTCTGCCAATCGGACCGGGGGGTGTCGGCTCCGGTACTGGCGACACCGGGCGAGGCGGTCTCGGCGGCGGGCTCCCTGGCAGGAGCACAGGTGGCGGCCCAGGATCGAGTGGCCCGCCTGGATCGGGTGGCCGAGCCGGGGCGTCCCCGCTCGGCGGAGCATCCGCGGGCGAGAGCGCGGCGGGCCGCGGCACCGGTCGACCGGGAACGTCAGGTGTGGGCGCGGGCATGGGCGCCGGGGGACGGGGCTCCCGCGCCGAGGACACTGAACACCAACGCCCGGACTACCTTGTCGAGGCCGACCCGGACGGCCTGTTCGGCACCGACGAGATCACCGCACCACCAGTGATCGGCCTGTAACCGCACAGCCGCCCGATCTGGCCGCAGGTTGTTCTGCCGAACCAGAAATTGGGCCATGGGGCTACCGGTTCGTTGGCAACGCGACAGCAAGACGACCCGGAAACGAGATACACACCTTGGGGGAATAGTGGGCTTCTTCGTTGACAAGAACGGCATGGCGGCCTGGCCGGTGCAGGTGGATCGGCTGCGGAACGACGCGGTATCGGCGACGAAACACCTGGTGGAACAGACCGACATCAACTGGGTCGGTGAGGGCATCGCCAACCTAATCCAGGGTGGCCACCGTGCGTGTTACGACCGCGCGTTCGACTTCTACGACAACGCGAGCGCACACGTGTTCGTAAACTATCACAACGCGGCGAAGCACACCCTCGATACGTATCTGCGGACCGACCAGGCCGGGGCGGAACGGATAGACGCGACCTACCCAGGGGCGGACGACCCCGACGCGCGAGCGGGCGGACTCGAGGCCGCGTGCAACCAGGCCATGGCGATGAACGTCCAGTGGTCGGCCCAGCGCATGCCCGATGTGTGGCGCGGAAACGCCGCCGAGCACGCCGTCGCGTACCTCTACGAACTGGCGAACACGATCGATGCGTCAACCAGTCCGCTGTTCGAGCTCGCCAGTTACTACGAGTCCGCGGCGAAGTCCTGTATGGACACTCGCGATGTGGCATCGGATCTGTTGGACAAGCTCCTCGATCCGCTGGCGATCGCCGTCCTCGCGGCGGGCGCCGCCTCAGCCATCGCCGCGAGCGGGGTCGGGCTTCCGGTCGCGCTGATCCTGGCCGGGTTCTCGATCTCGGCAATCTACACTGCCGCCAAGTTCGTCGTCGGACTGGCCAAGGTCGCCGCGGACCTCAAGACGGTGGTGGAAACAACCACGGCGGCACAAGGCAGATTCGGGCTGATCTCCGCGGAGTTGGCCCTCCCCCACTTGCCCGAAGTTCCACCGCTGCCATAGCCAGTTGACCAGCACAAAAATGCCTACCAACGAGGTGAAAAGTTGACCGACGCCACCCCACCGTCCCAGGACGAGTTGCGGGCGAAGATCGAACGCGCGGTCCGCGAGAGCCCATTCGGGGACATACTGGCCGACCCGATCGCCAGACGCCGCAAGCTGTTCGAGTTGATGGCCGCGACCGACGATCCGATGACCAGGGAACTGGGCCGGGATCTGCTGTCCGGGCGCACGTCGCCGCGCGACGTGGTCACCTCGTCCAGCTATACGGGGTACCTCAACGGTGGCCTGGAGAAGTTGGCCGAAGTGTCCCTCGCCGACCTCGCCGAGCAACTGGAGACGCAACCACCCTCCCCGCAAGGCGGAGCCGCCCCACCTGAGGACGAGGAGGACTACTCGGAAAGATCAGTCATGTTCCGCAGGCCCCAATGACCGCCGCACGCCCTCGTCGTAGCCTGGGGAATCTCCGACCCCGTACACTGTACGGCCTACTCCTTGCGGGGGGAGCCATCCTGGCGATGTTGGTCGCCGTCGGAGCACATCGCCAACTCAGCGGCACCCCGGTCACCAACCTGGGTGCGGGCACCGAGCTATCCGGTTCGGACTTCTACGTGTCGTCGTCCTACCGGTCCGGGGTGTGCACGCTCTATGTTCCGGGCGAGCGACCACAATCGCTCTACATCGAGCGAAGCCGTCGGCTCGACTATGGAACCGGTGCGCCCCTGCCCGGACCGTTCCCGACCGGCACGACGCTCACCTGCAACGAAGACGCGAAGCTGATCCAGGGCGCGATCACCCGGCTCTACTGGATTCCCGAGCATGGATTCCTGATCTTCCTGCTCGGGGCCACGCCGTGCGCCCTCGGACACGTCGGCCTCCGCGTACGTCGGCGAAACGAAGAAAAGAAGTCTCGCGCACGTCGGCGAAACGAACAAACGAAGTTGCGCCTACGTCGGCGAAACGAACAAGAGAAATAGGGCGGGATACCAGCCGTACGTATCGATCGGCTTGCCCATACACGCCTGGTGAGACCCAACGGCCCTGGGTCACGAGGCGGGGCGGCGGAACTCGGCGAGCCAGCGCGGGTAGTCGAGGTCGTCGAGCCGGTCGATCCGCACGGCGGTCAGGTGGCCCGCCGCGAAGGCGTCGACCTCCGCGCGGGTGAGCGGCCAGGGTGGGCCGTCGTTCTCGCGGGCGGGGTCGGCGACGGTGGCGGAGACGACCAGCAGGCCGCCGGGCGCGACGAAGTCCGCTACGTGGGCGGTGGCCTCAGCGCGCACCCGGCGCGGCATCGACTGCACGGTAAGGCTTTCCAGCACCAGGTCGAAGGCACCCAGCCAGCGCGCGGGCGGCGCGAGCAGGTCGGCCACCCGATAGTCCACAGTGGACGATGGGAAGCGAGCGCGGGCCGTGTGCACCGCGGTCTCCGACACGTCGAAGGCCGTAGTGGCGAAGCCGAGGCCCGCCACCAGTTCGGCGTCGGCGCCGAGGCCCGCGCCGACGACGAGCGCGCACCGCCCGGTGCCGTCGACTCCCCGGGCCCACCGCTGGACGACCGGGCTGGGGCCGCCGCGATCCCACGGCACGGTCGCCACGCCCGCGGCGGCCCGAGCGTAGAGCTGCTCGAACCAGGCGGTGGGGTCGTCGGGCGACTCGGCGGCGATGCGCCGGGCCTGATCGGCCGCCTCGGTCATCGCTTGCGCGCGAGGGTCACGCCGTCGCGGACCGGCAGCATCGCGCAGTCCACCCGGTCGTCGGCCACCACGATGTCGTTGACCCGGCGGATCGCCACGGTGGCCTCGTCCTGGTAGGCCGCGTCGACCACCCGGCCGCCACGCAGGACGTTGTCGAGCACGATCAGGCCGCCGGGACGCAGCCTGGGCACCAGTTCGGCGTAGTAGTCGGGGTATCCGGCCTTGTCGGCGTCGATGAACGCGAAGTCGAACCCGGCATCGGCGGGCAGCGCGCGCAGGGTGTCCAGCGCGGGCGCGATCCGCAGGTCGATGCGGTCGGTGAGGCCCGCGCGCGCCCAGTAGCGGCGCGCGACGGAGGTCCATTCGTCGCTGACGTCGCAGGCGAGCAGGTGGCCGTCGGCGGGCAGGCCGCGGGCGACGCAGATCGAGGAGTAGCCGGTGAACACGCCCACCTCGACCGCCCGGCGGGCGCCGACGAGGCGGACGAGCATGGTGAGGAACTCGCCCTCGTCGTGCGAAATCTGCATGGGGGCCGAGTCCGGGAAGGCCGCCGCGGTTTCCGCGGCCAGCTCGCGGAGCAGGTCGTCGGCGGGGCTGGAGTGCGCGACGAGATAGTCGCTGAGGTCGGGCGCGAGGATGTCCACAACCCCCATTCAACCCGAACGTGTCCTGGCGCCGTAATGGGTCGTATGGTCACGCCGTGGCGCACGTGGTCTGGGCAGACGGCGAGGCGTACGAGGCGTACGTGGGCCGGTGGAGTCGCCGAGTCGCGGCCGCGTTCGTGCGCAGGCTGGACGTGCCCGCGGGACGGCGTTGGCTGGATGTGGGCTGCGGCACCGGGGCGCTGACCTCTACCGTGCTGGCCGTGGCGGACCCCGCCGAGGTCGTCGGCGTGGACCCGTCCGAGGCGTTCCTGGCCATTGCCCGGGCCGTGGGCCTGCGCGCCACCTTCCACGTCGGCGACGCACGGTCGCTGCCGCTGCCCGACCGCCGGTTCGACGCCGTGGTCAGCGGGCTGGCGCTCAACTTCGTGCCCGACTCGCGGGCCGCCGCGGCCGAGTTCGCCCGGGTCGCCGCGCCGGGCGGCGTTGTCGCCGCCTATGTCTGGGACTACGCCGAGGGCATGGCGATGATGCGGTACTTCTGGGACGCCGCCGCCGCGCTCGATCCGGCCGCGGTCGACCTGGTCGAGGGTCGCCGCTTCCCGCTGTGCGAGCCCGACGCGCTGCGGCTGCTGTGGTCGGACGCCGGTCTGGACGAGGTGACCGTCGAGCCGATCGACGTGCCGACCGTGTTCACCGATTTCGACGACTACTGGCGGCCGTTCCTCGGCGGGCAGGGGCCCGCTCCCGGATACGCCATGTCGCTGACCGAGGAGCGCCGCGGCGAGCTGCGCGACCTGCTGCGGACCCGCTTGCCCGCCTGCCAGGACGGGACTGTCCCGCTCACCGCCAGGGCCTGGGCGGTAATCGGTACCGCCGGGGATGGCTGACCGGCTAGCCTGCACCCGTGACCTGGGACTGCTTCGCCGCCACCCGGACCCGCCGCGCCTGAGCGCCGCGCCCGTGCAGCCCTGTTCCCAGGTACGGAGAGTCCCCCATGCTCACCCCTTTCGAAGAACTCGACGCGGTCCTGGCCGACCTCACCGGGTCGGTCCGCGACATCCTCGGTGACACGTTCGTCGGCGCCTACCTGCAGGGCTCCTTTGCCCTGGGCGCGGGCGACCGCAACAGCGACTGCGACTTCATCGTCGCGACCACCGTCCTGCCCAGCGGCTCGGCGGAAGCGGAGCTGCGCCTGCTGCACGACGAGATCCCGACCCGTGCGGGCTTCTGGACGAAGTGCCTTGAAGGGTCCTACGCCGACATCACGTCCCTGCGCGACGTCGACGGCCTCGGCGTGCCCTGGTTGTACTGCGACAACGGCCACCGCGACCTGATCTGGGACACCCACTGCAACACCCTGCACACCCGCTGGATCCTGCGCCGCCACGGCATCACGATCACCGGCCCGCCGATCACGGACCTGGTCGCCGAGGTACCACCCGAGGCCCTGCGCGCCGCGATGCGTGTCGCGCTGCCCGAGCTGATGGCGGGGCTGAAGACCTGGGCCCCGTTCGACGTCGCCTGGACCCAGCGCTACACCGTGTCGACCTACTGTCGGCTCCTGTACACGCTGCGCACGGCCGAGGTCACGTCGAAGCGCGGCGCGCTGGAGTGGGCGCTGGCCACCCTCGACCCGCGGTGGCGCCCGCTGCTCACGCAGGTGATCGAGGACCGGGCGCTGGGCTGGGACCCGGCCGAACCACCACGGCCGGGCAGCCTGGAAGCGGCGATCGAGTTCGCCGCCTACGCGGAGTCGTTCGCGCGGTGACGGTGCGGGACACTACCGGTAGAGGTCGAAGGTGGATGCGATCCGGGGGCGGTCGGCGCCGTCGGCCAGGAGGAGTTGGAGGAGGACGCGGGCCTTGGCGGGGTCGAGGAAGCCCGCGTGGATCAGGCCGCGGTCGAGGAGGTCGCGTTCGGAGCCCGGGTAGCCGTAAGTCTGGCGCAGCACCGATCCCGAGCCGGTGCGGGAGGCCAGCACCACCGGCACCTTCGCCGCGAACCCGGCGACCAGCGGGACCATGTCGGCGGGGACGTGGCCCGCGCCGAGGCCCGCGATGACGATGCCCGCGAACGCGTCACCCGCTCGGCGGAGGAGTTCGCCGTCGTCGCCGAGGGCGACGGTGATCAGGCCGACGCGCAGGTCGGCGACGCGGGGGTTCGCGGGCAGGCGCAGGCCGACCCGCGGGGTGCCGCGCAGCCGCGGCTCGCCCTCGACGAGCAGGCCGAGCGGGCCGAAGCCGGGCGAGGCGAACGCGGCCATGCTGCTGGTGTGTCCTTTTCGGACGAACCGGGCGCCGTGCACCTCGTCGGACATGACGACCAGGCAGCCGAGTCCTCGCGCGGACTCGGCGACCGCGACCCGGATCGCCGCGTACAGGTTCGCCGGACCGTCCGCGCCCGCCGACGTGGGGTGGCGCATGGCGCCGGTGACGACCACCGGGACCGGGCTGTCGACGGTGAGGTCGAGGAACAGCGCGGTCTCCTCGATGGTGTCGGTGCCGTGCGTGACCACGACCCCGGCGGCCCCCGCGGCGATCTCGGCGCGCACGGCGTCGGACAGCGCCACCAGGTCGGCGAAGCCGAGGGACGGGCTGGGCAGGGAGCGCAGCGTGTGCGCGGTGATGTCGAGCCCCAGTTCGGCCAACCCGGGCACGGCGGCGAGCACGTCCTCGGCGCTGAGCGCGGGAACCACGCCGCCGCCCGCGCTGGGTGACATGGCGATGGTTCCGCCCATCGCGATGATGGCGACCCTGGTCATCGCGGGCCGCTGATGATCACAGTGCGACCTCCGCCCACCGTGACGACGGCAACCGCGCAGGCCGCTGGGAGTCACGACGCGGCCTCGTGGTCACAGTGGGACCTCGGCCAGGGCCTCCACCAGGTCGAGCAGGGGCGCCCACGGCTCGTCCGGTGAGCCGTCGGCCAGGTGTACTCCGGCGCCGAGGAGGGTCTCCAGGTGCGCCTCCCACAGCGGGTGTCCGCGCTGCGCGTCGTCGGCCTGGGGGCGGATCACAACGGGGACGCCGGGGGTGCCGATGGCCTCGCCGAGGGCGGTGAGAGCCTGGTTGTCGGCGATGCCCAGGGCGAGTTTGGCTATCGAGTTCGCGGTGGCCGGGACGAACAGGAAGGCGTCCGGGATGGGGTAGGGCTTGGGGTCCGTCGGGAGTCGGGACGTGCTGCGGACCGGCAGGTCGGTGAGGGACTGCAGGCGGTCGATCTCCCCCGCGGCCGCCATCCAGCGGGCCGCGGTCGGGGTGAAGGTGATGGCCAGGCGCCAGCCGCGGTGGGCGGCGGGGGTGGCCAGTTCGGCGCGCAGCCGCTGGTCCACGCCGTAGCCCGCGGCCGCGACCAGGCCGAGGATGCCCCCGCTCATCGGCGCAGCAGGGCGCAGAACATGGCGTCCGTGCCGTGCCGGTGCGGCCAGAGCTGCACGTGCGGACCGGCGCCGAGGTCCGGCACACCGGGGAAGAACTCGCGCGCGTCGAGGGGGGTGGCGCCGGTTTTGCGGACGACGTCGGTGAGCACGCCGACCGTCTCCGACAGGTGCGGCGAGCACACCACGTAGGCCACGACGCCCCCCGGGCGGACCAGGTCCAGCGCGGCGACCAGCAGTTCGCGCTGCAGCTTGGTCAGGTCGCCGACGTCCGAGGGCTGGCGGCGCCAGCGGGACTCCGGCCTGCGCCGCAGCGCGCCGAGGCCGGTGCAGGGCGCGTCGACCAGGACCCGGTCGAAACCGGGGGCGAGGTCGGCCGCGCGGCCGTCGGCGACGTGCACGGTGACCGGGAGGCCGGAGGTGATCTGTTCGACCAGCTTGGCCCGGTGCGGGGTCGGTTCGACCGCGTCGAGGGTGCCGCCGTTGATCGCGGCGAGGGCGCCGAGCAGGACCGCCTTGCCGCCGGGGCCCGCGCACAGGTCGAGCCAGCGCACGTCGGGGCCGTCGACGTCGGGCCTGGTGAGGGCGAGCGCGCAGAGCTGGCTGCCCTCGTCCTGGACGTTGGCCAGCCGCTCGCGGATCGGCTCCAGGTCGCCCGGGTCGCCCCCGCCCGCGTCGAGGCGCACGCCGTAGGGCGAGTACGGGGCGGGCTCGCCGCCGGTCATCGCGGCCAGTTCGTCGGCGCTGACCTCACCGGGGCGCGCCACCAGGTGCACCGTGGGCCGCTCGTCGTCGGCGCGCAGGGCGTCGGCCAGGTCGTCGCCGGTGGTGCCCAGGGCGTCGGCGAACGCGCGGGCGATCCAGCGCGGGTGCGCGGTGCGCGCGGCGAGGTGGCCGACCGGGTCCTCGGTCGCGTCGGGGGCGAGCCGGTCGAGCCAGGCGTCCTCGTCCAGCTCGGAGACCTTGCGCAGCACGGCGTTGGCGAACCCGGTGACCCGGGAGCCGAGGTCGCGCCGCACCAGGTCCACAGTGGACGCGACGGCGGCGTGCGACGGGATACGGGTACGCAGGAGCTGGTAGGTGCCCAGGCGCAGCGCGTCCAGCAGCACGGGCTCCACTTTGGACAGTGGCCGGTCGACGCACTCGGAGAGGACCTGGTCGAGCAGGCCCAGCGCCCGGCAGGTGCCGTAGGTCAGCTCGGTGGCCAGCGCGGCGTCGCGGCCGGAGATCCGCCGGTCGCGCAGCAGCTTGGGCAGCACGAGGTTGGCGTACGCGTCGTCCGCGCGGACCGCGCGCAGCGTGTCGAGCGCCGCCCGGCGGGCCGGGTCGTCGGCGGGCGGGCGCGCGGGGCCGTCCGGTTTTCGGGGTGGGTGCGACCGGTCGGGTCGCGATGGTCGGTGCGTACGCCTGCCTGGCTGCGTCACGTCAGCCGCTCTCCTGCCTCGACGCGGATGCCGCGGGCCCAGTCGGTGGCCGCCATCCGCTTCTTGCCCTGTGCCTGCACTTCGCCCAGCCGGACCGGCCAGGTCGCCGTGCCGACGAGTACACGTTTGCGCTCGGCCAGCAGCTCGCCCGGCTTGAGCTCGGGCCCATCGTCCACTCGGGACACCGGGCCGAACTTGAGCCGCTCGCCGCGGAACCCGGCCCACGCGCCGGGCTCCGGGGTGACCGCGCGGACGAGCCGGTCGACCGCGAGGCCGGGCCGCGCGAAGTCGACCCTGGCGTCCTCGACGGCGACCTTGGGCGCGTAGCTGACCCCGTCGGCGGGCTGCTCGACCGCGGTGAGCGTGCCTGCCGCGATACCGTCCACAGTGGACACCAGTAGGCCCGCGCCGGACTCGGCGAGCCGGTCGAGCAGGGCGCCCGCGGTGTCATCGGGCCGGACCGGCTCGGTGACCACGCCGAAAACCGGGCCCGCGTCGAGCGCCTTGACGATGCGGAACGTGCTGGCGCCGGTGATCTCGTCGCCGTGCCGCACGGCCGCCTGCACCGGGGCCGCGCCACGCCAGGCGGGCAGCAGCGAGAAGTGCAGGTTCACCCAGCCGTGGACCGGGATGTCGAGTGCGGACTGCGGCAGCAGCGCGCCGTAGGCGACCACCGGGCAGCACTCCGGCGCGATCTCGCGCAGCCTGGCCTGGAAGTCGGGGTCGGCCGGCTTGGCCGGGGTGAGCACCTCGATGCCGTGGCTGTCGGCCAACGCCCCGACCGGCGAGCGCTCGACTCGCCTGCCGCGGCCCGCGGGCGCGTCAGGGCGGGTGACCACGGCGGCGACCTCGTGGCCGGAGGCCAGCAACGCGCGCAGCGCGGGCAGCGCGGGCTCGGGGGTGCCCGCGAACACCAGCCGCATCAGCGGGCACCGAACAGCGGGTGCGGGCTCTGCTTGACCGTGGGCACCGCGCCGTCGAACCACGGTGCCTGGCGGATCTCGCTCATCGCCTGCTTGCGGGTCTCCTCGTCGAGCCGGTCGAGGAACAGCACGCCGTCGAGGTGGTCGGCCTCGTGCTGGATGCAGCGGGCCAGCAGGTCGGTGCCGAGCACCTCGATCGGCTCGCCGTGCAGGTTCCAGCCGCGGGCGACGACGTTGGCGTGCCTGCGGCAGTCCCAGTACCCGCCCGGGATGGACAGGCAGCCCTCCTGGCCGTCCTGGTACTCGTCGTCGAGCGAGGTCCACGCGGGGTTGACCAGGTGGCCGACAGCGTCGCCGCAGTGGTAGGTGAACACCCGCAGGCCCACGCCGAGTTGGGGCGCGGCCAGACCGGCGCCGCCCTGGGACTCCATGGTGTCCCACAGGTCGCGGACCAGGTTGCGCAGTTCCAGGTCGAAGTCGACCACCTCGGCCGCGCGGGTGCGCAGCACCGGGTCTCCGAAGAGCCGGATCGGCTGGACGGTCACGGGTCTCCTCGGTCGGTCGCGGGATGCGGCGCCGTTCAGTCTAGGCATTCCCGCTCGGCCGCTTGGCGGCCTGTCCACAGGGGCCCGGACAACAGGGATCGGATACCGGGATCAGATGAGGTCGAGCGGGTCGAGTCGCACGCGCAACGGGTCGGGCTCTTTGCGGGCGGTGCGCGCCCGCTGCGCCGTCGCCAGCGCCTCGGCCAGCGCGCGGCCGTGCGCCCGGTCGACGCGCACGAGGATCCGCTCGCGGGCGACCTGGCCGTCGGCGTCCGGCTCGCCCAGCGGGACGGGGCCCAGCACCTCACCGGTGGGCGGGAGCGGGAGATCGTGGAGCAGGCGGGCCACCGCGCTGGGGGTGCCGTCGACCGACGCCATTCGCACGGCGGGCGGGAAGCCCAACTCGGCGCGCCCGCTCAGCTCCAGCCGGGCGTGCCACACCGGGTCCCACCGGACGAGCGCCTGCACGGTCGGGGCGGCCGACTCGGCCATCACGACCACGCGCCCGCCGTCGCCCGCGGGCCGGACCAGCGCGGCGGCGGTCATCCAGCGGCGCAGGGTCTCCTCGGTGGCGCGCAGGTCGGCGCGGCCGAGCAGGGCCCAGCCGTCGAGCAGCAGCGCGGCGCCGTAGCCGCCCGCGGCGACCGGCTCGGCGCCGGGAGTGGCCACGACCAGCGCGGCCGTGTCCGTGACCGCGGCCAGCACCTCGCTGGCGCCGGACGTGCGCACGGGCACCCCGGCGAACGCGCGGCCCAGCTCCTCGGCCGTGCGCTTCGCGCCGATGACGACCGCGCGCAGCCGCCGCGACCCGCAGCTCGGGCAGCGGAAGTTGGCGTCGGCGGCGGCGCACCACCGGCACGCGGGCGGGCGCGACTCCCCCGCGGGAAGGTGCAGGGGGCCCGCGCAGCGCCTGCAACGCGCGGGTGTGCGGCATTCCTGGCAGGTCAGCGCGGGGACGTAGCCGCGGCGGGGCACCTGGACCAGCACGGGGCGCCCGGCGGCCAGCGCGGTGCGGGCGGCGTCGAAGGCGACCGTCGGGACGCGGGCGGTGCGGGCGGCCGGGTCGCGGGCCAGCTGGGTGTCGTGCTCGCCGATCGCGGTGACGCGGGGCGCGGCGGCGCGGACCCGGTCGCGGGTGGCGACGATCTCCGGCGCCCAGCCCGAGTCGACCAGGAGTTGGGCCTCCGCGGTGCGCGCGAAGCCCGCCACCAGCACGCTCGCGCCACTGAGCCTGCCGCGCTGGATCAGCACGTCCCGCACGTGCGGGTAGGGCGAACGGGGGTCGGCGTGCTGGTCGTCGCCGTCGTCCCAGACCACGACCACGCCGGGGTCGGCGACCGGGGCGTACGCACAGGCCCGGGTGCCGACCACGATCCGCGCGACGCCCCGGCGCACGGCGAGCCAGCTCCGGTAGCGCTTGGCCGGGCCGAGATCGGCGGACAGCGCGACGACGGCATCCGGGCCCGCGAGCGCGACGCACGCGGCGTGCAGGCGCGCGATGTCGCGGTGGTCGGGCACGACCAGCACGGCGCCCCGGCCGCTCGCCGCGGCAGTGCAGGCGACCTCGGCGAGCCGGGCGGGCCAGTCCTCGCCGGGCAGCGCCTGCCACACCGCGTGCGCCTGCCGCCCGGCGCGCACGGCGTCGAGGAACGCGGTGCCGCGCGGGTACTCGGCCCAGCCTGCCGCGACCGGCGGCGGGACGGCCACGGGCTCCCCCGCGGGCTCGGCCTCGACCCTGCCGTGGCGCGGCGGGACGGCCAGCCGCAGGACGTCGATCATGGTGCCGCCGTAGCGGTCGGCGACCGCGCGGCACAGCCTGGCCACCTCGGGCGCGAGCACCGGCTCGGCGGAAACCACCCGATCGAGGAACTGCAGCGTGCCCTGGTGGTCGGACTCGGCGACCCGGTCGATCAGGTAGCCGTCGACGAGCTGGCTCGCGAACCGGACCCGGATGCGGCAGCCGGACACGGCGTCGGCGTCGAGTTTCGCGGGCACGAGGTAGTCGTAGGTGCGGTCGAGGTGGGCGAGCGGCACGTCGACGTACACGCGCGCCACCGGCAGTTCGGTCGCGGGCGCCTGCCTGCCCTTGGCGGGTGGGGCGACCTTGACCGGTGCCGCGACCTCGACCTGGAACAGCGCGTCGGGGTCAGGGGTGGCCATACGCAGTGGTCTACCAGACCGGGCCGACCGAACAGCACCGACCGCTCACCCGTCGTCGTCCAGGTACGCGGCGTACATCGCGGCGACCTCCGCCCGGTCGTGCGGCGCGGACTCCTCGCGGATGCGCCGGTTGAGCCCGGCCGGGTAGCCGTGCTTGACCAGCCTGCGCTCGGCGGCGTCCTCCAGGAACGACAGCGAGAAGTAGAGCCCGGTGACGTAGGCGAGCACGACCATCGACACCCGCAGCGACAGCGGGCCCGGGACCAGCAGCAACAGCCACCACGGCAGGAACTGGACCATGACGCGGGCGAAGTGCCGCAGCACCCAGGTGCCCGCGGTGAGGTCCCACAGCACCCAGTGCCGGTAGGCCGCGGGCAGCGTGCCGCCGACGGCGTACCAGAGCCACCGCAGCGGTCCGGGACGCACGACAACCATGCTAGGCCCGCCACCGAACCCCGGTGGCGGCCCGTACGCTCAGGCTCCCGCGGCGCGCTTGAGGTCGTCGGCGCGGTCGGTGTTCTCCCACGGCAGGTCCAGGTCCGGGCGGCCGAAGTGGCCGTACGCGGCGGTCTGGGCGTAGATCGGGCGCAGCAGGTCCAGGTCGCGGATGATCGCGGCCGGGCGCAGGTCGAACACCTCGCGGATGGCCGCCTCGATCCGAACCGGGTCGGCGTTCTCGGTGCCGAAGGTCTCCACGAACAGCCCGACCGGCGCCGCCTTGCCGATCGCGTAGGCGACCTGCACCTCGATGCGCGAGGCGAGCCCGGCCGCGACGGCGTTCTTCGCGACCCAGCGCATCGCATACGCCGCCGAGCGGTCCACCTTCGACGGGTCCTTGCCGGAGAACGCGCCGCCGCCGTGGCGGGCCATGCCGCCATAGGTGTCCACGATGATCTTGCGGCCGGTCAGGCCCGCGTCGCCCATCGGGCCGCCGATGACGAACCGGCCGGTCGGGTTGACCAGCAGCCGCACGTCGCTGGTGTCCAGCTCCAGGTTGCCGAGTTCGGGCAGCACGACCTGCTCGCGCACGTCGACGCCGAGCAGCTTCTCCAGGTCGATCCCGTCGGCGTGCTGGCTGGAGACCACCACGGTGTCCAGGCGCACGGCCTTGTCGCCCACGTACTCGATGGTGACCTGGGTCTTGCCGTCCGGGCGCAGGTAGGGCAGCACGCCGTCCTTGCGGACCTTGGTCAGCCGCCGCGCCAGCCGGTGCGCGAGCGCGATCGGCAGCGGCATCAGCTCGGGGGTGTCGGTGCAGGCGTAGCCGAACATCAGGCCCTGGTCGCCCGCGCCCTGGCGGTCGATCTCGTCGTCCGCGCTCTCCACCCGCGACTCGTAGGCGGTGTCGACGCCCTGGGCGATGTCGGGCGACTGCGCGCCCAACGCCACGTTGACGCCGCACGAGTTGCCGTCGAAGCCCTTGGCCGAGGAGTCGTAGCCGATGCCGAGGATGACCTCGCGCACGATGCTCGGGATGTCGGCGTACGCCTCGGTGGTCACCTCGCCCGCCACGTGCACCTGACCGGTGGTGACCAGGGTCTCGACCGCGACCCGCGAGCGCGGGTCCTTGGCGAGCAGGGCGTCCAGGACCGCGTCGCTGATGGCGTCGCAGATCTTGTCCGGGTGGCCTTCGGTGACCGACTCAGAGGTGAAGAGCCGGCGGCTGCCTGTCTGACTCACGAGTACCCCACTCATCCGCAGGTGCTTCCGGTATCACTCTAACGAGTGGTCTCCGCGCGCCGCGAACGATTGAGCAAGATCGCGACAGCGTCCCATACCTCGGTGGCCATTTGTGCCTTCGAGCCGAGTGCGATAGACCGCTCGCCGCCGTCCGCGGTGAGCAGCCAGCCCGCATTGTCCTCCATCTCGAACGCCTTGCCCTCGCCGACCGCGTTGACCACGAGCAGGTCGCAGCCCTTGCGGGCGAGTTTGGCGCGCGCGTGGTCGAGCACGTCGGCACCGGTGTCGCCGGTCTCGGCCGCGAAGCCCACGATGACTTGTTCGGAGCCGGGGGCCCTACGGCGTGCCTCGACCAGCTCGGCGAGCACGTCGGCGGTGCGGGTGAGCACGATCGGATCGGGCTCCCGGTCGGTCTTCTTGATCTTGAACTCGGCTGTGCCCACCGGCCGGAAGTCGGCCACGGCGGCGGCCATCACCACGACGTCGGCATCGGCGGCGCTCTTGTGCACGGCGTCGCGCAGCTCCGCGGCGGTGCCGACCTTGACCACCTCGACCCCGGCGGGCTCGGGCAGCGACACGGTGTGCGCGGAGACGAGGATCACGCGCGCGCCGCGCTGCACGGCGGTGCGCGCGAGCGCGTAGCCCTGCTTGCCGGAGGAGCGGTTGCCCAGGTAGCGCACCGGGTCGAGCGGTTCCCTGGTGCCGCCCGCGGACACCACGACCCGCACGCCGTCCAGGTCGCGGGGCAGCGCGTCGGGCCGGTGCAGCAGCAGCCGGGCCAGGTCGACGATCTCGGCGGGCTCGGCGAGCCTGCCCTTGCCGGTGTCGGCGCCGGTCAGCCGCCCGCGCGCGGGCTCGCCCACGACCACGCCGCGCCCGCGCAGGGTGGCGACGTTGGCCTGGGTGGCCGGGTGCTCCCACATCTCGGTGTGCATGGCCGGGGCCATCAGCACCGGGCAGCGCGCGGTGAGCAGGGTGTTGGTGAGCAGGTCGTCGGCCAAGCCGTGCGCGGCCTTGGCCAGCAGATCGGCGGTGGCCGGGACCACCAGGACCAGATCGGCCTGCTGTCCGAGGCGCACGTGCGGCACCTCGGGCACGTCGGCGAAGACCCCGGTGTGCACCTGCTGCCCGGACAGCGCCTCGAAGGTCGCCGCCCCGACGAAGCGCAGGGCTGCTTCGGTGGGTACCACGCGCACCTCGTGGCCGGACTCGGTCAGGCGGCGCAGTACCTCGCACGCCTTGTAGGCGGCGATGCCGCCGCCCACCCCGAGTACGACCCGAGGGCGCGAGGTCACTCGCCCTCGGTGTGTTCGAGCAGGCCGGAGTGGATCTCGCGCAGGGCGATGGACAGCGGCTTCTCGCGTGGGCCGGGCTCGACGAGCGGGCCAACGTACTCCAGCAGACCCTCGCCGAGCTGGGCGTAGTAGTCGTTGATCTGGCGGGCACGCTTGGCGGCGTAGATCACCAGCGCGTACTTCGAGCTGACCTTTTCGAGCAGGTCGTCGATCGGGGGGTTGGTGATGCCTTCGAGGGTGTTCGACGGCTCGCCCAGGGCGCCCAGCTCGGTGGGGGTGATCACTCGCAACGCTCCAGCGCTAGTCAGACATGTCGGTGAGTACCCAGGTTAGCAACTCGGCCGCGGCGGTCCGCACATCGGCGTTCACCACGACCACGTCGAACTCCGCCTCGGCGGCGAGTTCGTCCTTCGCGACGGCCAGCCTACGGGCCACCAGGGCGTCGTCCTCGGTGCCGCGGCCGGTCAGCCGGGACACCAGCGCCTCCCACGACGGCGGCACCAGCATGACGAGCTGGGCCGCGGGCATCGCGCGGCGCACCTGGCGGGCGCCCTGCAGTTCGATCTCCAGCACGGCGGGGTGGCCCGCGGCGAGCGCGGCCTCGACCGGAGCGCGCGGGGTGCCGTAGTGGTTGCCCGCGTACTCGGCGTGCTCCAGCAGCTCGCCCTCGGCCGCCATCCGGTCGAACTCGGCCCGGTCGACGAACCGGTAGTGCGCGCCGTCGACCTCGCCCGGCCGCGGCGGCCGGGTGGTGACCGAGACGCTGAAGTAGACCGCCGGGTGCAGCCTGCGCAGTTCGGCGACCACGCTGGACTTGCCGACCCCGGACGGGCCCGACACGACAGTGAGCCGGGGCCGGGCAGCGACGCCCGACCCCGGCTCACGGCCGGTCAAACGGTCATTCACTCGCCGCTGAACTCGGCGAGCAGCGCCTTGCGCTGCCGGTCGCCGAGACCGCGGAGCCGCCTGCTCGGGGCGATCTCCAAGCGCTCGATGATCTGCTGGGCACGCACCTTGCCGACGCCCGGCAGGGCCTCAAGCAGCGCGGTGACCTTCATCTTGCCCAGAACCTCGTCGTTGTCGGACTGGGTCAGCACCTCCTTGAGGGTGGTGCCGCCTCGCTTCAGGCGCTCCTTGAGCTCGGCTCGGACGCGACGGGCGGCAGCCGCCTTCTCCAGCGCTGCGGCCCGCTGCTCCTCGGTCAGCTGGGGAAGGGCCACGATTTCCTCCGTGGGGGTGGGGTTCGGTGGATCGGTGCCGCGACGTTACCGACCCCTGGCCTGCGAAGACAACGCGGGGCCACTCAGTGCGGACGGTGACGGGTTCGCTAAAGTTGATCAACGATCGGTGACCATACGGCTGTGACCTGCGACAACTTTGCCGATCATGCCTCGTTCGGCCAGGTGACACTGCGCGATCGAGTGCCCACGCGGCGCGAAAATGTCATGTCCGCCACTCCCCGTGTCGCACTGCCTGCACCCGCCCCCGGACGTGCGGAAACCCGGAAATGCCCGAAATCGGACACCGCAGGGGTCAGCGAGCCGCCGCCAGGCTGTCGCGGACCCGCAGCGCGGACCCGCGCAGCGCCTCGGGGTTCGGGCCGTGCGCCAACACGTCGCGCGAACTGGTCGGCAGGACGTGGCGCAGGCTCGGGCCGAACACGCGCGCGAGGTCGGCCGGGCCCGCGCCCTGCGCGCCCAGCCCGGGGGCCAGGATCGGCCCGTTGAGCCGAGACAGGTCCAGGCCGCTGTCGCCGATCGTGGCGCCGACCACGAGACCGACCCCGCCGAGCGGCGTGGCGCCGCTGTTGCAGGCCGCGGCCTCGTCCACCAGGGTCTGGGCCACGGTGCGGCCGTGTTCGTCCACAGCGCGCTGCACGGCGGCGCCCTCCTTGTTCGACGTCATGGCCAGCACGAACACCCCGCAGCCGGTGCGCGCCGCCTCGTCGAGGGCGGGCGCGAGCGAGCCGAAGCCGAGGTACGGCGAGAGCGTCACCGCGTCCGCCGCGAGCGGCGAGCCCTCCCCCAGGTACGCCTGCGCGTAGGCGGCCATGGTGGAGCCGATGTCGCCCCGCTTGACGTCGAGCAGCACGAGCGCGCCCGCGGCCCGCGCCTCGGCGATCACCCGTTCCAGCACGGCGATCCCCCGCGAGCCGTACGCCTCGAAGAACGCCGACTGCGGCTTGAGCACCGCGATGTCGCCCGCCAGTGCCTCGACGCAGGTCAGCGCGAACCGCTCCAGCCCGGCCGCGTCCCGGGGCAGTCCCCACGCGTCGAGCAGGCCGGGATGCGGGTCGATGCCGACGCAGAGCGGTCCGCGCGCGGCCACCGACTCGGTGAGACGCGCGCCGAACGGCGCCCTCACCGCCCGGCCTCCGCCGCCGCGTCGGCCCGCATGGTGGCCTGCAGGGCCTGCAGCGGCTGCACGCCGATGTCGTCGCGAATGAGCGCCTCGATGCCGTGCACCGCCGCCGCGGCACCCTGGATCGTGGTGATGCACGGGATGTCGCGCGACACCGCGGCCGTGCGGATCTCGTAGCCGTCGACCCGCGGCCCGGGGTTGCCGTACGGGGTGTTGATCACCATCTCGACCTCGCCCGCGCGGATCAGGTCCACGATGTTGTGCTCGCCCTCGAAGTGCTTGCGCACCACCGTGCACGGAATTCCGTTGCGGCGCAGCACTTCCGCGGTGCCGGAGGTGGCCAGCACCTCGAAGCCCAGGTCGGCGAGGCGCTTGACCGGGAACACCATGGCGCGCTTGTCGCGGTTGGCGACCGACACGAACACCCGGCCCGTGGTGGGCAGCGAGCCGTACGACGCCGTCTGCGACTTGGCGAACGCCTTGCCGAAGGAGGTGTCGATGCCCATCACCTCGCCGGTGGACTTCATCTCCGGCCCGAGCAGCGAGTCGACCCCGTGTCCCTCCGGCGTGCGGAACCGGTGGAACGGCAGTACGGCCTCCTTGACCGCGACCGGCGAGCCCGCGGGCAGTTCCGCGCCGTCGCCGCGCGCGAGCAGCATGCCCTCGGCGCGGAGCTGCGCGATGGTGGCGCCGAGCATGATCCGGGCCGCCGCCTTGGCCAGCGGCGCGGCCGTGGCCTTGGACACGAACGGCACCGTGCGACTGGCCCGCGGGTTCGCCTCCAGCACGTAGAGCACGTCGTCCTTGAGCGCGTACTGCACGTTGAGCAGGCCGAGCACGCCGACGCCCTTGGCGATCGCCTCGGTGGAGCGGCGCACGGCCTCCAGGTCGGTGCGGCCCAGCGTGATCGGCGGCAGCGCGCAGGAGGAGTCCCCGGAGTGGATGCCCGCCTCCTCGATGTGCTCCATGACGCCGCCGAGGTAGACCTCCTCGCCGTCGCACAGCGCGTCGACGTCGATCTCGATGGCGTCGTCGAGGAACCGGTCGACCAGCACCGGGTGCTCCGGGCTGACCTCGGTGGCCCGGTCGATGTAGCCCGCGAGGGACTCCTCGTCGTAGACGATCTCCATGCCGCGACCACCGAGCACATAGGACGGGCGGACGAGCACGGGGTAGCCGATCTCGTCGGCGATGCGCTTGGCGCCCGCGAACGAGGTGGCCGTGCCGTACCTCGGCGCGGGCAGCCCGGCCGTGGTCAGCACGTCGCCGAACGAGCCGCGGTCCTCGGCGAGGTGGATCGCCTCCGGCGGGGTGCCCACGATCGGCACGCCCGCGTCGGCGAGCCGCTGCGCCAGGCCGAGCGGGGTCTGCCCGCCGAGCTGCACGATGACGCCCGCGACGGTGCCCGACGCCCGTTCGGAGTGCACCACCTCCAGCACGTCCTCGAAGGTGAGCGGCTCGAAGTAGAGCCGGTCGGAGGTGTCGTAGTCGGTCGACACGGTCTCCGGGTTACAGTTGATCATGACCGTCTCGAAGCCCGCCTCCCGCAGCGCCATCGCCGCGTGTACGCAGGAGTAGTCGAACTCGATGCCCTGGCCGATCCGGTTCGGGCCGGAGCCCAGGATCAGCACCTTCGGCTTCTCCCGCTGCGGGCGCACCTCGGTCTCGGCGTCGGGGTCGAGCTCGTAGGTGGAGTAGTGGTACGGGGTGTCCGCGGCGAACTCGGCGGCGCAGGTGTCGACGGTCTTGAACACCGGCCGCACGCCGAGCCGGTGGCGCAGCGTGCGCACGCCGTCCTCGCCCGCCAACTCCGGGCGCAGCGCGGCCACCTGCCGGTCGGAGAACCCCGCGCGCTTGGCCCGGCGCAGCAGCGGCTCGTCGAGCACGGGGGCGTCGGCCACCTCGTGCCGCAACTCGATCAGCGAGGCGATCTGGTCGATGAACCACGGGTCGATGCCGGATGCCTCGCGCACCCGCTCGACGCTCGCGCCAAGGCGCAGGGCCCGCTCGACGGTGTAGAGCCTGCCGTCGTGCGGCACCCGCAGAGCGTCCACAATGGACTCGACGGTCATCGCAGCCGGGTCGGGCCGGGTCCAGAACCCGGCCTCCTTGGTCTCCATCGACCGCAGTGCCTTGCCCAGCGCCTCCACGAAATTCCGGCCGATCGACATCGCCTCGCCGACGCTCTTCATCGTCGTGGTGAGCGTCGGGTCGGCGCCGGGGAACTTCTCGAAGGCGAACCGCGGCACCTTCACCACCACGTAGTCCAGCGTCGGCTCGAACGACGCGGGCGTCTCGCCGGTGATGTCGTTGGTGATCTCGTCGAGGGTGTAGCCGATGGCCAGCAGCGCCGCGATCTTGGCGATCGGGAAGCCGGTGGCCTTCGAGGCGAGCGCGCTGGAGCGCGACACCCGCGGGTTCATCTCGATCACGACCATCCGGACGGTGTCCTGGTTGACGGCGAACTGGATGTTGCAGCCGCCGGTGTCCACCCCGACCGCGCGCAGCACGTCGATGCCCACATCGCGCATGTGTTGGAACTCGCGGTCGGTCAACGTCATCGCCGGGGCGACGGTCACCGAGTCGCCGGTGTGCACGCCCATCGGGTCGATGTTCTCGATGGAGCAGATGACCACGACGTTGTCGCGCCGGTCGCGCATCAGCTCCAGCTCGTACTCCTTCCAGCCGAGCACGCTCTCCTCGATGAGCACCTCGGTGACCGGGCTCTCGGCCAGCCCGGCCGCGGCGAGCCGGTCGAGCTGCGCGGACGTGTGCGCCATCCCGGACCCGAGCCCGCCCATGGTGAACGAGGGCCGGATGACCACCGGCAGCCCCAACTCGGCGACCGTGTCGCGCACCTCGGCCATCGAGTGGCACACCCGGCTGCGCGGGGTCTCGGCGCCGATCTCGGCCACGATGTCCTTGAACTTCTGCCGGTCCTCGCCGCGCTGGATGGCCTCGATGTCGGCGCCGATCAGCTCCACGCCGTACTTGGCCAGCACGCCGCGCTCGTGCAGCGCGACGGCGGTGTTGAGCGCGGTCTGCCCGCCGAGGGTGGCCAAAATCGAATCGACGGGCCACCCCGCGTCTCTCTCGGCGGCGATCACCTTCTCCACGAAGTCCGCGGTGATCGGCTCGATGTAGGTGGCGTCGGCGAACTCCGGGTCGGTCATGATCGTCGCCGGGTTGGAGTTGACCAGGCTGACCCGCAGGCCCTCGGCGCGCAGCACCCGGCACGCCTGGGTGCCGGAGTAGTCGAACTCGCACGCCTGGCCGATGACGATCGGGCCGGACCCGATCACCAGCACGTGCGCGATGTCGTCGCGTTTGGGCATCAGCGGCCACCGTCTCTGTCATGCGGGACACCCGCACCCGGTCGGTGAGTCCGCGGGGGAACAGCATCCCGCGAACTCTCCGCCATCAGGGTCACGAACTCGTCGAACAACGTCGCCGCGTCGTGCGGACCGGCGGCGGCCTCGGGGTGGTACTGCACGGAGAACGCGGGCACGTCGAGCGCGCGCACGCCCTCCACGCAGCCGTCGTTGGGGCAGTAGTGGCTGACCGTGGCCGCGCCGAACGGGGTGTCGAACCGCTCCCCCGGCTCGCCCTCCAGCGCGAACCCGTGGTTCTGCGCGGTGATCGCGACCGCCCCGGTGGCCACGTCGATCACCGGGATGTTGACGCCCCGGTGGCCGTAGCGCAGCTTGTAGGTGCCCCGGCCCAGCGCGCGCCCGAGGATCTGGTTGCCGAAGCAGATGCCGAACAGCGGGATCCGCCGCTCCAGCACCGCCTTGGTCAGCCCGACCGCGTGGTCGGCGGTCGCCGGGTCGCCCGGGCCGTTGGACAGGAACACCCCGTCGGCCTCGACCGCGAGCAGGTCGTCCAAGGTGCTGGTCGAGGGCAGCACGTGCGTCTCGATGCCGCGCGCGGCCAGCATCCGCGGGGTGTTGGACTTGATGCCCAGGTCGAGCGCGGCGACCCGGAAGCGGCGCTCCCCCACCGCCGGGACGACGTAGGTCGCCGCGGTGGTGACCTGGCCCGCGAGGTCGGCGCCGAGCATCTTCGGGCTCTCCAGGACGCGCACGACCATCGCGTCGGTGTCGGCTATCGCATCGCCGGAGAACACCCCGGCCCGCATGGCGCCGCGCTCGCGGATGTGCCTGGTCAGCGAGCGGGTGTCGACCCCGCTGATACCGACCACGCCCTGCGCGACCAGCGCGTCGTCCAGGCTGCCGGTCGCCCGCCAGTTGGACACGATGCGCGCCGGGTCGCGCACGACGTAGCCCGAGACCCAGATCCGGTCCGACTCGTCGTCCTCGTCGTTCCAGCCGGTGTTGCCGATCTGCGGGGCCGTGGCCACCACGATCTGCCGGTGGTAGGACGGGTCGGTCAGGGTCTCCTGGTAGCCGGTCATGGCGGTGCAGAACACCACCTCGCCGAAGCTCGACCCGGTGGCGCCGAACGCCTCGCCGCGGAGGACGCGGCCGTCCTCCAGGACCAGCGCCGCGGCTGTGCGGGTACTCGTCTTACTCACCGTCATCTACCTCCGGCGTGTCGTGCGGACCGAGGGCGCGCAAGGCGGGCACCCACGACGCGTAGTCGTCTTTGTCGTCGGCTCGGAAGCCGGTGTCGAACTGGTTGTCCGCGACCCGCCAGCGCACCACGAGCAGGCCGTCTCGGCCCATCACCTTCCCGGCGATCCCGGCCTCGGTGCGGGCGTCCACAACGGACTCGGCGGGAATCCAGACCGCGCTCGCCCCGGTGCGGTCGATGAGCAGGCCGGTCGGCAGCAGGTGCGCGGTGGCGTCGGCGCGGAATCCGACGTCGCCGACGGCCACCCGGTCCTGCCAGCTCGCGTCGGTGACGGTGCTGGCGTAGACGCCGGTGCTCGGCGGGAGCGTCGTGTCGGCGGTTCCCGCGCGGACGGTGTCGAGCAGGCCATCGGGCACCGCGGGGAAGGCGGGCAGCACCGCGGCCTGGCGGCGGGCCCGGTTGCGGTAGCCCCACCACATCGCCGCCACCAGCAGCAGGAACACCGCCAGCACGGCGAACGTCAGCAAGAGTCGGCTCACGCGGTCGCCTTCCCGTCCCGCGCGGTGACCTTGCCGCGCAGCAGGGTGGCCACCACGGTGCCGGGCAGCTCCATACCCTCGTACGGGGTGTTGGCCGCGATGCTGGCCAGCTCGGCGCCGCGCACGGTCCAGCGGCCCACCGGGTCGACCAGGGTCAGCGTCGCGGGCTCGCCGACCGCGATCGGGCGGCCCTGGTCGGGCAGGCGCGCGATCTCGGCGGGCCGCTCGCTCATCACCCGCGCCACCCCGCGCCAGTCGAGCAGACCGGGGTTCACCAGGGTGTGCACCACGATCGGCAGCGCGGTCTGCAGGCCGAGCATGCCGGGCCGCGCGGCGGACCACTCGCAGTCCTTGTCCTGCGCGGCGTGCGGGGCGTGGTCGGTGGCCACACAGTCCAGCACCCCCTCGGCGAGCGCGGCCCGCAGCGCCCGTGCGTCGGCGGCGGTGCGCAGCGGCGGGTTGACCTTGTTCACCGGGTCGTAGGTGCGCAGGCGTTCGTCGTCGAGCAGCAGGTGGTGCGGGGTGACCTCGGCGGACACCCGCGTACCGCGACTCTTGGCCCACCGCAACACCTCGGCGGTGCCCTCGGTGGACACGTGGCACACGTGCAGGCGGGCGCCGACGTGCAGGGCGAGCAGGCAGTCGCGGGCCACGATCGACTCCTCGGCCACCGCGGGCCAGCCCGCCAACCCGAGCCGCGCTGCCAGCTCGCCCTCGTGCGCCTGTGCGCCCGAGGTCAGCCGGGGTTCCTCAGCGTGCTGCGCGACGACCACGTCGAGCGCCCGGGTGTACTCCAGGGCGCGGCGCATGATCAGCGGATCGGCGACGCACAGGCCGTCGTCGGAGAACAGCCGGACCTGGGCGGCCGAGTTCGCCATCGTGCCCAACTCGGCCAGCTTCTCGCCCTTGAGGCCGACCGTGACCGCGCCGACCGGGTGCACGTCGACCAGGCCGACCTCCCGGCCCCGCCGCCACACGTGCTCCACGATCACCGCGTTGTCGGCGACCGGATCGGTGTTGGCCATGGCGAACACGGCCGTGTAGCCGCCCAGCGCGGCGGCGCGGGAACCGGTCTCGATGGTCTCGGTGTCCTCGCGCCCCGGCTCGCGCAGGTGGGTGTGCAGATCCACGAACCCGGGCAGCGCCACGAGCCCGCCCGCGTCGATGACCTCGGCGTCGGCGGCGGCTACCGAGGACGCGATGGCCACGATCACCCCGTCGCGCACCAGCAGGTCGACCGGATCGCCCTCCCCGTAAGGCCGGGCCCCCTTGACGAGCACCGTGCTCATGAACCGTCTTCCTCTCCGGCCAGCAGGTGGTACAGCACGGCCATCCGCACGTGCACCCCGTTGGCGACCTGGTCGGTGATCGCGGCCCGCGGCGACTCGGCGACCGCGGCGGCGATCTCCATCCCGCGCAGCATCGGACCGGGGTGCAGCACGACCGCGTGCGCGGGCAGCATCCGCGCCCGCGCCTCGCTGAGCCCGTAGGCGATCGCGTACTCGCGGGCGGACGGGAAGAAACCGCTGAAAGGGCCTCCAGCGCCGGCAGGCCCGGCCAAGCGCTCCGCCTGCACGCGAAGCATCATCACGGCGTCGAGCGTCGGCAACTCGGCGTCGAGTTCGTCGCTCACCCGCAGCGACCCCGCCGCGCCGACCGGCCAGTGACCCACCCGGGTGGGCAGCAGGGTCGGCGGCGCGACCAGCACCACCTCGGCGCCGAGCGCGGTGAGCAGGTGCACGTTCGAGCGGGCGACCCGGCTGTGCAGCACGTCACCGACGATGCCGATCCGCCTGCCTGCCACGCCGCCGAGCCGGTCGCGCAGGGTCGCCGCGTCGAGCAGCGCCTGGGTGGGGTGCTCGTGGGTGCCGTCGCCCGCGTTGATCACGCTGGTGCCCACCTCGGAGAGCCAGCCCGCGAGCCGGTGCGCGGCCCCGGAGGCAGGGTGCCGCACGATGACGCAGTCGGCGCCCGCGGCGGCCAGGGTGAGCGCGGTGTCGCGCAGGGACTCGCCCTTGCCGACCGACGACCCGCTCGCCGAGACGTTCACCACATCGGCGCTCATCCACTTGCCCGCGATCTCGAAGGAGACCCGGGTGCGGGTGGAGTTCTCGTAGAACATGGTGATCACCGTGCGGCCGCGCAAGGTCGGGAGCTTGCGCACCTCACGGCCGAGCAGTGTCCTCTTCAGACCGTCGGCGGTGTCCAGAATGGCCAGTGCGGTCGCCGGGTCGAGCCCGTCGGTGCCGAGCAGGTGCCTCATGTGGACGCCTCGTCCCGGCGCAGCAGCACGGCATCGCGGCCGTCGGTCTCGGTGAACAGGACGTTGACCTCCTCGGAGCGCGCGGTGGGCACGTTCTTGCCCACGTAGTCGGCGCGGATGGGCAGTTCCCGGTGTCCCCGGTCGACCAGCACGGCGAGTTGGACCGCGCGCGGGCGGCCCGCGTCGCGCAGCGCGTCGAGCGCGGCGCGGATGGTGCGGCCGGAGAACAGCACGTCGTCGACCAGGATGACCAGCGCGTCGTCGACACCGCCCGCGGGCAGCGCGGTCGAGCCGAGCGGGCGGGTGGGCTTGCGGCGCAGGTCATCGCGGTAGAGCGTGACGTCGAGGGTGCCGGTCGGGACCTGGATGTCGCTGAACTCGGCGATCTTCGCGGCGAGCCGGGCGGCGAGCGGGGCCCCCCGAGTGGGGATGCCCAGCAACACGACCGGGCCAATGCCGGACGCGCCGAGCGAGGTCTTCTCGATGACCTGATGGGCCATTCGGGCGATGGTGCGCGCGACGTCACCGGCCGACAACAGCTCACGCTGTCCGGCCGAATCCGGCGCGCCACGGGGTCGCGGCGCCACGGGTGGACTCCTTCCCCGCCTCACTGGACGGGTCCTTAAAGGATGTCGGTCGACCCCCTTGACCAGGGATCGGCCCGACCGTATCAGGCGCTGTCGACCCACCAACCGGGTGGTCTGCGTCGCATCGCCCAAGTGCGGCAGTCGAACCAGCTTGACCTGGTGACAACTCTGGGTAACCATTACTCTGCGTGTTGATTTGAAGCTACCCGCGGCAGTCCTTAGCGCCGACGGGGCAACCGAAACGGAGAACCGCCGCATGGGCGACTACGCCAAGGCGCTAGGGGCCAAGCTCCGCGCCATCCGCCAGCAGCAGGGGTTGTCGCTGCACGGCGTCGAGCAGAAGTCCGGTGGCCGCTGGAAGGCCGTCGTGGTCGGCTCGTACGAGCGCGGCGACCGCGCGGTCACCGTCCAGAAGCTCGCCGAGCTCGCGGACTTCTACGGCGTGCCGGTGGTGGAACTCCTGCCCGAGGGCCGGGTGCCGTCCGGTGCCGAACCCGCCACCAAGATCGTGATCAACCTGGAGCGACTCCAACAGCTCCCCGCGGAGAAGGTAGGGCCGCTGGCCAGGTACGCGGCCACCATCCAGAGCCAGCGCGGCGACTACAACGGCAAGGTGCTCTCCATCCGCACCGAGGACCTGCGCTCGCTCGCGATCATCTACGACATGACCCCCGGCGAGCTGACCGAGCAGCTCATCGACTGGGGCGTCCTGCCGCCGGAGGCCCGTCCGTCCAAAGAGGACTAGCCCGCCTCCCGGAGTTTCGGGAATGGTCACCTGCCGGGACAAGCGCAGGGTGACGGGGCACCGTGGTCGGCTGACGTCACGGTGCCCCCCAGGGTGCGGTTGAGTGGGGGTCTTACAGCGTGGCCCTTAGCCGGTCCGCGATAGTCGCGATCCGGCCGAGCACCCCGTTGACGAACCGCGGCGAGTCGTCTGTGGACAGCGACTTCGCGAGCTGGACGGCCTCGTCGATCGCGACGGCGTCCGGCACATCCGTGGCCCACAGCAGCTCGTAGAGCCCCAGGCGCAACACCGCGAGGTCGACGGCGGGCATCCGGTCCAGCGTCCAGCCCTCGGCGTGCTCGGTCAGCAGCTCATCGATCCGGTCCTGGTGCGCGCGCACACCCTCGACCAGGGTGACGGTGTAATCGTTGACTGGCGGGACGTCGGGCGACCCGACCCGGTCGGCGAGCAGCGTGACCGGATCGGCGCGCCGGACGGCGGCTTCGAACAGGAGGTCGACCGCGCGTTTGCGCGCCTTGCTGCGGGCACCCACGTCAGTTGCTGACCCGGCCGAGGTAGCGCCCGTCGCGGGTGTCGACCTTGACCTTCTCGCCCGTGGTGACGAACAGCGGAACCTGGATCTCGGCGCCGGTCTCCAGCTTCGCGGGCTTGGTGCCGCCGGTGGAGCGGTCGCCCTGCAGGCCGGGGTCGGTGTGCTCGATGACCAGCTCGACCGAGGTGGGCAGCTCGATGAACAGCGGCACCCCCTCGTGCGAGGACACGACCGCGGTGCCGTTCTCCAGCAGGAAGCGCGCCTGGTCGGCGACGACCTCGCCCGCGATGTGGATCTGGTCGTAGGTGTCGCCGTCCATGAAGACGAACTCGCTGCCGTCGGCGTAGAGGTAGGTCATCTCGCGCCGGTCGACGGTGGCGGTGTCGACCTTGACGCCCGCGTTGAAGGTCTTGTCGACGACCTTGCCCGTCATCACGTGCTTGAGCTTGGTGCGCACGAAGGCCGGGCCCTTGCCGGGCTTGACGTGCTGGAACTCGGTCACGGTCCAGAGCTGGCCGTCGAGGTTGAGCACCAGGCCGTTCTTCAGGTCGTTGGTCGAGGCCACTAGCGGGATCTCCTGTGTTGTGACGCGCGCATGGGTGATCGTCTAGACGACCATGAGCTGCTTGGTGGTCAGCGTGAGGAGTTCGGGACCTTCGTCCCGCACGACAAGCGTGTCCTCGATGCGGACACCGCCTTTGCCGGACAGGTACACACCCGGCTCGACGGTGACCGCCATGCCGGCGGAAAGTGTACCTTCACCGGTCTTGGCCAGGGCGGGCGCCTCGTGGATCTCCAGGCCGACGCCGTGCCCGAGGCCGTGCGAGAACTGCTCGCCGCGGCCCGCGCGCTCGATCACCTCGCGGGCCGCCGCGTCCACGGCGCGCACCTGGGCGCCGGGGCGCAGCGCGGCGCGGCCCGCCGCCTGCGCGGCGGCCACCAGGTCGTACAGCTCGCGCTGCCAGTCGGCGGGTTCGCCCAGCACCAGGGTGCGGGTCATGTCGGAGTGGTAGCCGTCGACCAGCGCGCCGAAGTCGAGTTTGACGAAGTCGCCCGCGCGCAGCACCGCGTCGGTCGGCCGGTGGTGCGGCACCGCGGAGTTGGCCCCCGCCGCGACGATCGACTCGAACGAACGGCCCGCCGCGCCGTGGTCGAGCATCCGGTTCTCCAGGTCCCGGGCCACCTCGCGCTCGGTGCGGCCCGCGCGCAGGCCGCCGTGCCCGATCAGGTCGGCCAGCGCGCGGTCGGCGGCGGCGCAGGCCATCCGCAGCGCCTCGATCTCGGTGTCGTCCTTGACCAGGCGCAGCCACTCGACCAGGTTGGGCGCGCGCACCAGCTCGACCGACTCGGCGGCGGCGGCCAGCGCGTCAAGGCCGTCGACACTGACGTGCTGGCTCTCGAAACCCGTGCGGCCGTAGGCGTCGCGGTCTTTGCCCGCGCGGGCGGCGAGCGCGAGGGCACTGGCCCGCTCGATGACCCGCTCCAGCTCCGGCACCTGCCGCGCGGACTGGTCCTGGTAGCGGCCGTCGGTGCAGAACACCGTGCGGTCCTCGTCTACGGCGTGCACCAGCAGCGCGCCGTTGGAACCGGTGAACCCGGTGAGGTAGCGCAGGTTGAGCAGGTCGACCACGAGCAGGGCGTCGAGGCCCTGCTCGCGGAGACGGGTGCGCAGCGCCGACCGGCGGCGGACATGAGACTCAGCCATGGCGACGAGCTTACGAGCGCCGGCTACCCTCTGGGGATGCGAACCTGGCTGGTGCGTGGCGTGGTGCTGGCTGTCGTGCACGCGATAGCGGCCGTGGTGGTGGCGGCTCTGCGGGCGGGCGACCCGACCGGGCAGGCAGGCGTCGAGGCGCTGGTGCTCGGGGTGCTCGTCGGCGTGGCGGCGGTCTGGGCCGCGGTGGACGCCTGGCGGGGCGTGGCCGACCGGGCCAGGGCGTGGGTTCTCACGGCGCTGATCGCGGGCTGGGGCGCGGGCGTGCTCAGCGTGATCGGGCGGGCGGTGTTCGTCGACCAGACAGGGACGAGCGCGCTCGGCCAGGCCCTGACCGGCGGCGCGGCGTTCACCGCGTTGCTGGTGCTGGTCCCGGCGGGCTTGGGATTGTTGGTGGGTACCAGGTTGGAGAGCCGGTCGGCCGTCCCCGCGGAACCCGAACAGTCGACGGCCGACGAGACCGCGCCCTCGCCCCGCGTGCGCCGGAGTCCGCTGATCACCCCCGCACCCGCCGTCCGGCGGCACCGGACCGGACTCACCCCGCGTCCGCGCCCCACCCCACGAGACGACTGAGGTTCGCCTCGCAGGCGTTCACCGCCGCACGATGAGGTTCGGGCCGCGGTCGTAGGCGTCCCACTGCTCCTGGGTGACCTGCGCCACTGGCGACGAGTTCACCCGCGCCACGGTCGGGTCGGGGATCGCCCACAGCCGCTTGTCGTCAAGGACGAGGCCGACGCCGAAGTCGGTGCGGATCGCCTTGGCCCCCGCGGAAAGTCGAGCGGCAACCGGTACCGCGTCGAGCGCGGGCACCCGCTGGTCCAGGACGCGGACCGCGAGCCGCTCGGCGACCGCGCGACGCTCGATCCGCACCACCTGGCCCGCGAGCACGAGATCCACCGTGCGCTGCGGCGAGGGCATGGCGAAGCCGTCGAGCGCGGGCAGGACGCGGGCCGGGTCGAGGCACGCGCCCGAACCGGTGATGTCGGCGCCGAACCGCACGAGATCGGTCGGCGCGGCGGCGGTGCGCGTCGCCCGGACCAGGTCGATGGGCACCCGGTCGCACGGATCGTCACCCGAGCGCGGCGCGTGGCCCTCGGGGTCGCGCACCAGGCCAGGCCCTTCCTGCCACGGCCCCGGGATCAGCACCGGCTTGTAGGGCGAGCTACGGAATTCCTTGTCCCAGAACGTGATCGTCGTGCCGCCGTCGGTCTCGTGGGCGATCGCGAACGCGGCGAGCGCGCCCACCCACATGAGGTCCACACTGAACGCGTCGACCACCGAGCGCAGTCGCGGGTGGGTGCCGGAGAAACGGCGGAAACCGCCCGGACTCAGGATCTCCACGCCGGTCGCGAACGTCGGATTGGGCGAGCGCAGCACGAACTGGCCCGCCCCGTTCCACCCCGCGTCGCGGCCGGTGGTGTCGGTGAACATGAGGTAGAACCAGCCGTCGAGATGCACGGCGGCGGGCTGGCCGGCGCCGTAGATGTTGTCCCGCACCCGATCGAGCGACGCGGTGACGATGGGCTTGCCGCCGTTGGCGCGAGTCCAGACCCGGCCGTCCGGGCTGGTCGCCACCCCGATCGAGTTGCCGTTGGCGTGATCGCCCGCCGCCCCGGTGTAGTAGAGGTAGTACGTGTCCGCGACCCGAATCACCGACGGGTCGCAGGTGTGCATGCCGTCGAACCCCGTGCCACTGCCGGAGAACACGGGCGTCCCAGCCGAGCCGTCGACCCCGACGAACGGCCCATCGAGCGACACCGACTCGGCGACCAGCAGGTCGTCCCCCGGCGGTGCGGCGACCCCGAGTTGGCTGCACCACCACATCCGATACCGGCCGGCGTCAGCCATCAGCGTGGGCGCGTAGTTGTAGGGCGCGTCCCCTCCACCGGCGGCGACCACACCCGCGCTCTGCCGATGCCGATCGACACCCAGCACCGGCCGTGGTCGCTCGGGCACGCCCACCGAAGCGGACGGCTCAGGGGTTACGGTGTCCCCCACATCCCCAGCGGCCGCAGTACACGCGACCAGCCCGAGAACGGCCGTGACGGCCACAACCGCCAGACCAGACCGGCTGGGCATGCTCGCGAACCTCCGGCCGTGCCACGTTCGGGGTAACACCTTCGGGTGAGGCGTTCGCCCAGTGTAGAGATCCCTGGAACCCCACTCGAACGCCTTCAGCAAGATGCCAAGCGAACTCCGCCCCGCACCTCGGGTGCAAGGAATCAGCCCGGACGCGCGGCCAGCCACCGCAGAGCCAGCGCGTACCCCTGCACACCGAGCCCAACGATGACCCCCACCGCAAGCTCCGAGATGACACTGTGGTGCCGGAACGACTCCCGTTTGTGCACATTCGAGATGTGCACCTCGACCAGCGCCCCCGTGAGCTGCGCACAAGCGTCCCGCACCGCGATGGAGTAATGCGTCCAAGCCCCCGCGTTGAGCACGACAGCCAACCCGCGCTCGGCCGCGTCATGCAGCCAGCCGAGCATCTCACCCTCGTGATCGGTCTGGCGTACGTCGACCTCGATGCCGAGGTCGCGGGCGGTGTCCTGACAGAGGCGGACCAGGTCGGCGTAGGTGGTGCGGCCGTAGATCTCGGGTTCGCGGGTGCCGAGTCGGCCGAGGTTCGGGCCGTTGAGGACCAGGATCGTCACAGCAGCACACCCCCCGGGCGGCCACTCGGTTCCGCCGCCACCGCCGAGTACGCCGCGGCCAACAGCGACGGGTCGGGACCTTCGAGCCGGGTCGGTTTGGCGAGGCCGTCGAGCACGACGAAGCGCAGCATGCCGGACTTGGTCTTCTTGTCGCCGAGCATGCTTTCGAGGAGCTGCGGCAACGCGTCGGCGTCGTAGGTCACCGGGAGGCCGATGGAGCTGAGAATCGCGCGGTGGCGGTCGGCGGTGGCGTCGTCGAGCCTGCCCGCGAGCCGGGCCAGTTCGGCGGCGAAGACCAGACCGACGCTCACGGCGGCGCCGTGGCGCCAGCGGTACCGTTCGCGCCGCTCGATGGCGTGGGCCAGGGTGTGGCCGTAGTTGAGCACCTCGCGCAGGCTCGATTCACGCAGGTCGGCGCCGACGATGTCGGCCTTGACCTGGATCTTGCGCCGCACCAGCTCGGCGAGCACGTCGCCGTCGGGGTCCAGCGCGGCCTTCGGGTCGGCCTCGATCAGGTCGAGGATCACCGGGTCGGCGATGAACCCGCCCTTGATCACCTCGGCCATCCCCGCGACAAGTTCGTTGGGCGGCAACGTGGCGAGCGTGGCGAGATCGACCAGCACGGCGGCGGGCTCATGGATGACGCCGACGAGGTTCTTGCCCGCTTCGGTATTGATGCCCGTCTTGCCCCCAACGGCGGCGTCGACCATGCCGAGCAGGGTCGTGGGCACGTTGACCAGGCGGACGCCGCGCATCCAGGTGGCGGCCACGAAGCCCGCGAGATCGGTGACCGCGCCGCCGCCGAGGGCGACGATGGTGCCCTGCCGGTCGAGGCCGATGCGACCGAGCACCTCCCAGCAGAAACTCGCCACCGACAGCGCCTTGCCGTCCTCGGCGTCGGGAATCTCGATCCGGTGCGCGTCGATCCCGGCGGCCACCAGTTCGTCGCGGGTGGCCTCAGCGGTGGCGGCCAGCGTGGGCTGGTGCACGATCGCGACCTTCGACGCCCCGCGTACAGCGTCGACCAGTTCGTCGAGCAGACCCTTGCCGATCACCACGTCGTAGGGCCGGTCGGTGGCCACCCGGATGCGCACGGGCTGCACGATCACACTCCTCGGTTCAGCGATGCCGCGCTGAGCATCCCACCACCGGATCGCCCGCCGCGAACCCAGTCCGTCGAGCGGCGACCCGCTCACGGCCTGAGTTCGCGCACCAACTGGGCGACGATGTCCTCGGGCGGACTGGTGTCCGTGGCGACCTCGATCGTGGCGACCTCGCGGTAGAGCGGAAGCCGTGCGTCGAGGAGTTCCTTGAATTTGGCGCGCGGGTTGACCCCGGCGAGCAGCGGGCGGGCCGTGGACAGCCCGGTCCGCCGGACGCCCTCGGCCATCCCCACGGCGAGGAACACGACGGTGTGCCCGGCCAGCGACGTCCGCGTCCGCGCCGACAGGATCGCGCCGCCGCCCAGTGCCAGCACGCCGTCGTGCTCGGTCAGCGCCGCGGCGACCGCCTGTTCCTCGACGGCGCGGAAGGCGGCCTCGCCGTCCTCGGTGAAGATGGCGCCGATCGCCTTGCCCGCGGCGGCCACGATGTCGGCGTCGGTGTCCCGGAAGGCGACGCCGAGCGCCGCGGCCAACGCCTCGCCGACAGTCGTCTTGCCCGCGCCGGGCGGCCCGACCACGACCGCGGTGGGGCTCACCAGCGCTTCCTCAGCGCGTCGAGGTAGCCCTCCGCGTTGCGGCGGGTCTCGGCGAGGGAGTCGCCGCCGAACTTCTCCAACGCGGCCTCGGCCAGCACCAGCGCGACCACCGATTCGAGCACCACGCCCGCCCGGGGCACCGCGCACACGTCGGACCGCTGGTGGATCGCGACCGCGGGCTCGCCGGTCACGACGTCCACAGTGGACAGTGCGCGGGGCACCGTGGAGATCGGCTTCATCGCGACCCGGGCGCGCAGCGGCTCGCCGTTGGTGATGCCGCCCTCAAGGCCACCCGCGCGGTTGGACCGTCTGCTGACGCCCGCCACCGTGCCCTCGGCGCGGTCGATCTCGTCGTGGGCCTGACTTCCCCAGCGGCGCGCGGTGGTGAAGCCGTCGCCGATCTCGACGCCCTTCATCGCCTGCACGCCCATGAGCGCCCCCGCCAGCCGCGAGTCGAGTCGCCGGTCCCAGTGCACGTGGGAGCCGAGCCCCGGCGGCAGGCCGTAGGCGATCACCTCGATCACGCCGCCCACGGTGTCGCCCGCGCGCTTGACGGCCTCGACCTCGGCCACCATGGCCTCGGTCGCCGCCGGATCGAAGGCCCGCACCGGACTCTCGTCGACCGCCGCGAGGTCACCCGGCCCGGGGGCGGGCCCTTCCGGCGCCTCGGCACCGCCGATGGACACGACATGGCTGACCACCTCGACACCGAGCAACTGGCGCAGGAAGGCCCGCGCCACCGTGCCGAGCGCGGTGCGACCCGCCGTCTCCCGGGCGCTGGCCCGCTCCAGCACCGGCCTGGCCTCGTCGAAGCCGTACTTCTGCATGCCGGGCAGGTCGGCGTGCCCTGGCCGGGGCCGGGTGAGCGGCTCGTTGCGGCTGAGCTCGGCGAGTTCGGCCGCGTCCACCGGGTCGGCGGACATGACCTTCTCCCACTTGGGCCACTCGGCGTTGTCGATGCGTACCGCGATGGGGCCTCCCTGGGTGACACCGTGCCGGACACCGCCGAGGAAGTCCGCCGCGTCGGTCTCGAAGCCCATGCGCGGGCTGCGCCCGAACCCGAGCCTGCGGCGGGCCAGCTGCTCGCCCAGGTCCGTGGTGGTGACCTCCACCCCGGCGACCATGCCTTCCAGCACGGCGACGAGTGCGGGTCCGTGTGACTCTCCAGCGGTGATCCAGCGCAGCACTGGCTGATCCTGTCATGGCCTCCTGAGTGTCGGTCGTGCGGACAGGACCAAGAGGACAGTCGGAACCCGCGCCGCTACGGCATCAGCCCGCCTGGACCGAGGTCACCCAGATGTTGGACAACTCGCCCTGCAGCGCGGGTGAGTCGGCGCGGACGGGAACCTCGGAGCGCGTCGCGAAGAAGCGAACGACCGTGCGCCCCGCGCCCCCGGACGGACCCGCGAGGATGCCGCGGGTGGAGAGCGTCTCGTCCTCCTCCACGGTCATCGAGACGATCGGCGCGTACCTGGTCTGGGTGATCTCCAAGTCGCCGTTGGCGAGCACCTGGACGGACTTCGCCCCGGTGCACGCGTGGGTCGAGTTCTCATGGATCTGGGGCCCGTCCGCGGTGAACCGGATCGCGCAACCGGTCACCGTCGTGACGGCACTCGGCGCAGGTTGGGAGGCCTCGGCGGAGAAGTGCACGGTCACCCCCGCCGCCGCGGCTCCCACGGCGGCGAAGGACGCGAACTTCCGAAAGACGTGACCACGGGGCATGCGAACTCCACTGGGTGATGGGCCGAAAAGGGTGAGGCCCCAAGTGTGTGCCTGCCCGCGCACCGGGTCGAAGCAACTGAGCGGCAACTGAGCGGCAACTCGCCGGATTCTCGGATGCGGCCACGCGGCGGCCGGAGCCCGCTACCGTGCAACACCGTGGATGAACGTCCGGCCGCAGACGCGATGTCCCTCGGGAACCTCGTGCGGCGGGGCAGGCTGACGATCGGCGCCACCCAGGAAGAGCTCGCTCACCGCGCCGGAGTGAGTGTGCGGACGATCCGCAACCTGGAGAGCGGCCGGATCGGGTCGCCCCGGCTGTCGTCCGTGCGGGCCATCGCCGCCGCACTGGCACTCGACGCTGACCGGTCCGCCGAGGTCATCGCCCTGGCCACGACGGACGGTGACACCGTGGGCGAGGAGGCGACCCCTCCCGTCGGCGGCGTCATCCGAGAACCGCTGACCGGACTGATCGGGCGCGATGGGGACGTCGCGAAGCTCGTCGAGGTGCTGGCCGACCGCGCGCCCAGACTTGTCACGCTGACCGGCATAGCCGGGATCGGCAAGACCCGCCTCGCCCAGGCGGCCGCCCGAGCGGCGCAGGCGCACGGCGTGCCGACGTGGTGGGTCCCGTTGGCCGCGATCAGCCGCGCCGACCTGGTCGTGTCCGCCGTGGCGGACGCGGTCGACGCGCCGGAGCCCTCCGTCACCGCGATCGGCGGCAGGCTGCCGGACCGAGCCGTGCTCGTGGTCGACAACGTCGAACACCTGCCCGGCGTCGGCACCGTCGTCGCCGACCTGCTCCGCGAGCTGCCGGGGGTGACCGTCCTGGCCACAGGGCGGGCGCCGCTGAGGGTCGCGGGCGAGCAGGAGTGGCCAGTCTCCCGGCTGGCGGTGCCCGACACGGGCGAGATCACCCCAGCGACCGCGCGGAGGACTCCCGCATCGGCGCTGCTCATCGAGCGAATCCGGTCTACTACTCCAGAATTCGAGCTGACCGCCGACACAACACCGCTGGTCGCCGAGGTCAGCAGGCTGCTCGATGGCCTCCCGCTGTCCATCGAGCTGGCTGCCGCGCAGTGGCGGGTGCGCGGCGGCACCGACCTGCTGCGCTCGATCCGCCGCGATCCCCTCGGGCTGCGCGACGTCGGGGCACGCACCAGTGCCGACCACGTCTCGCTCCGGGCGGCACTCGACGCGACCTGCGAACTCCTGACCGACGGCGAGCGCGCGACGCTGCGCAGGCTGGCCGTCTTCCGCGGCGGCTGGACCCTGGACGCCGCGACGGAAGTCGTCGGAGCGGAGACGGTGATCGATCATCTCGACCGGCTGCTGGCCCTGGGACTGGTGCAGTCCGCGGACACTCCGACTGGGCGGCGCTTCTCGATGCTTCCGACGATCACGGCGTTCGCCGAGGACGAGGCCCGCGACCACGGGGTGGACGCGGACGCGGCCTGCCGCCACAGCACGTGGGTGCATCGGTGGGCGCTGGGGCTCGACCTGTCCGCCGACGGCATCAACGCGACGGCGGGCCACGTCAACGCGGAACGGGACAACGTGCGCGCCGCACTCGCCTGGTTCGATCGGAACGACCCTGGTCAAGGTCTCAACCTGACGAGCGCGCTCTACCACTACTGGTGCCGCGGCCACGCCGACGAGGGTCTCGCCTGGTACCTCGCGACCGCGGACCGCGCCGACGACGCGGCGGCGCGCTCCACCGGGCTGCGGCAGGCGGCCTGGCTGGCGCGGCGCGTGGCCCGGCTCGCCGACGCCGAGGATCTCGCCGACAGCGCGCTGAGGGAGTCGGGTGACGACCCGGTGTTGCGGGGGCGCGCGCTGACCGCACTCGCCATCATCGTCGAGCTGCGCAAGCCCGGACGGGGTATCCAGCTGCACGCCGAGGCGGTCGAACTCGCCGAGCGGGCAGGCAAACCAGCGCTGCTGTGCCACACGCTGAGCCAGTTGGCGGTCTGTGAGACAGACCTCGGCCACCACGACGACGCGATCCGGGTGCTCAACCGGTGCGCCGCGACGGCCAAGGAGCACGGGCTCGTGTATGCCCGGTTGGTCGCTCTGCTGAACATCGCCCACAACCGCAATGTGCTGGGTGACCATGCGGGCGCCGACACAACCCTGGTGGAGTGCGAACTCCTGGTCGACGCAGCAGGCCCGCCGGACGCGCGCACCTACTGGCGGGCTCAGCGGGCCATCGCCCGCCTGAACCTGGGCGATGTCAGCACGGCCGCCGAGTTGGCACGCCTGGCCCTGGCCGACGCGACCGGCGAGCGGGAGCACCAGAACACGAACGAGGCCCGGATCGCCATGCGGAGGTCGCGCTGGCCACCGGTCGGCGAGCCGACGCCGCCGACGCCTTCCGCGCCGTGCTCTCGTCCCGGTTCCAGATGGGCAGTCCGGTCGGGCAGTGCCTGGTCCTGGCAGGCCTGGCGCTGTCGGCCGACGAGCCGCGCACCGCGGCTACCGCGCTGGCCGCCCTCGCCACGATCCAGTCCGGCCACGGATTCGACCTGGCCCCGCCGACGCGCAAGCGGGTCGACACCGTGACCAGGCGCTGGCAGTCGGCGTTGGGCGGGAGGTGGGCCGACCTGATGGCGGACGCGGGCCGCCACCAGGTCGACATCCTCATCGCCGCGCTGACCACCTCGCCGTGAGGGTCACCTCTCGGCGTGGAGAGCTGCGCGCAGCCGGTCGAGGTCCGCGCGGCTGTCCCCAATGAACGCGGTCTCCTGCTCCGCGCGGACTGTGCGGACGGCCGCTTCCCACGGCTGGGTGCACGTGTAGTCGGCAACCGCTACCGACCGCTCGAACCGTTGGAGCCGCTCCCGGTCGATCGGGGCCAGTTCGGCCAAGTACCGCGAATCGAACGGCTCGGTGTCGAAGTCACGGCCGACGCTCGCACCGATCAGCCGGACAACCTCGTCGAAGCCGCCGCCGGGTCCCGTGAGCCCGGGGTATCCGGCCTCGGCCACGCACGTCCGCCAGGTGCCCATGGTCGACCTCGTCCGCGCATCGCCCGCGATGCGGTCGTCCAAGGCAGCGAGCCGGTCGCGTAGCGGCTGGAAAACGTCGGCGGCGATGACTGCCGACGTCCGCCACTCGTGCGTCTGCGCCTTCGCCGCGCACCCCCGGACGCCGTCCGGTCCGTACATGGCCTCGTCCCATGCGGCGCGCTGCTCGCGCGACATCGCCTCGTAGCTGACCCGGTTGGGACCGGGCGGACGAGGTGTGGTGAGGCCGTAGCCGTAAGTCCGGGCGTCGGCGAGCGAGGGCACCTCACCCGGTGCGACGTACCCGCCGGGTACGTACGCCTGGCCCGCGTCAGCCATGCACGCCGCGACGCGTTCCTCCGTGGCGGCGGCCCTGGCTTCGGGACTCCCCTGGCCGAGGTAGTCGTCGAGCGGACTCCCGTCGAGGCCCACCGCCCCGGGAGGCGACGCGGCCCCCTGCGCCGCGCCGCAGCCCGAGGACACGAACGCCAGCATCGCCAGCCCGACAGCCCAGGCGGTCAGCAGCCTTCCACGCATGTCCGCTGCTTGAAGTAGATCCACGGGGTCATCAGCACCCTGTCCGTCGCGTGGTGTACGGCGAGCCCCCTTACCGCTGTGTAGTGGTATGCGCTGAACACCCGAGGACTGGGACCGTTCGTCGCGGCGGGCCCGATCGGGATGTTCGACGTGAGCCGGGTCGTGGCGGAGGTCCCGTCGGGGAAAGCGCCCCGGCGGTAGAAGGTCAGGTGAATAGTCCCGCCGCTGTGGTTGGTGAAGTACATCGAGTGCTCGGCGTTTCCGCGGGTGACGTCCGCGGGCTCGGTGCTTACGTACTGTTCCAGGGTGCCCATGCCCGCACTCCAGTCGGCCGTGCACTCAAAGTCGCCGTTCGTATAGACGTCTCGGCTTTCGCTGCCCGCGCACGGATTCGACTGGGCGGCGGTGTCGGCGGCCGCCGTGCCCGCGAGCACCGGGATCATGGCGGCGGCCAGCGTGGCGGCGGCCATGCGTCGTCGACTCATCAGTGGACCTCCCTCGTAGTGGTGAGGTCCACAGCTTCGGGAGGACGGGCCGCGCCTGCCAGGCAAGCCGTCGGCAAGTGACCGGCAAGAGCGGATGCCCGGAGACAGTACGAGGGTGCCCGCATGACTCGGCTCCTCCTCAGCAGAGGATCCGTCATGAGGACAGTCCGGGGAACAGGGCGATCAGGCTGGTTGTCGCCAGCAGACCCGGACCGTGCGGGACGCCGGTCCACCATTCCGGTCGGCGCAGCGCCGCCAGCGCCAGGGTGATGATCGCGGCCCCGACGGTTGCGAGTACCAACGTCGAGAGGTCCACCGCCCCCAGTACCGCGCCCAGGCTGCCTGAGAGTTTGACGTCGCCAGCGCCCAGTGTCCGCGGACGCCACCAGCGGATGGCCGCGTGCAAGCCGAGGAAGAGGACGGCACCGAAGACCGCCCCGACGACGAGTTCCAGGCCGTGGCCTAACGCCGCGACGGTAAGGGTGACAACCGCGACCGGATACGCGCCCAGTGTCAGGGCATCGGGGAGTCGGCGGTGCCGTAGATCGACGACCCCGAGCGCGACGGCGAACCAGGTGAGGAGAAGCGCGGTCGGCACCCACCAGCCGGGTAGGTGTCCGGCCGCCCACCGGACGGTGACAAGTGTCCACAAGAGAGCGACCGGGATCTCGCACCACCCTGGGCGGACTGAGGTCCCGCGTGGAAGGTGGCGCAGGAGGACGCGCGCCGCCGCGCCCGCGATGGTCCCGGCGACCGCCGCCGATACCGCCGCCGCCACGATGGTCCCGAAGGCCGCAATGGTCGCCAGAGCGATGGCGACCACCGCCACGGACGGCAAGATCAGGCGGCGGGTGGGCGATGGCGGCCAGCCGATTCGCGCTCGATTCGACGGTCTGCGTCGATGGACGACGCGAATCAGCCCGCCGAGCGAGGCCAATCCGATCCGACTCGACCACGTGGTCCGACGACGCGACTCTGGTCGCGGCACGGAACACACGGGTGTGGGAAGTACCGAAGGCGGGTTGCCCGACAACGCGGACCGGCCAACCTGACAACTGTCCTCCGACCAGTCGAGTCGCGGCACCGGACAGCGGAGCGCAGGCACCGCCGCGACCCGCACGGACGGCGGCGTGGGCAAACCAACCCGATCAGCCGCGCCCCGACGATCCCGTCGCGGCGCGGAACGGGTGGGCGTCAGTACCGCCGAGGGCGGGTCATCCGACAAGGCGGATTGGTCGGCCACCTCGGGTGGTTCGGGCGGGGATGTGGGTGGAGCGGCGCTTGGTGTGGAGAGGTCGAAGGTGGGGCGTCGGAAATGGAAGTGGTCGGGTAGGGACATTGTCGGGGTTGATGACCTGGGTGTCGTGCCGGACGATCGTCGCGGGTTGGCGGTTGCACGGCAGAGTTGTTGCAGGAACAGGGTTTTCATGGGGGTTCCTCCCTTGGCTTCGCTTTCAACGGTAGCGAACGGGAGTTCGAACGTCATTGCCCCTTTAGCGTGGGGATGGACATTTGACGAATTCGGGGAATTGTGCTTGGTCAGAGCGGCAGTGGGAGAACTCCGCCAGTTGCTTCCCATAGGGCATCGCGCATGGGTTCGCGGGGGGCCGGGTGGCCGGTGAACTGCTCTACCTGGTCGAACGCCTGGTGCAGGAGCATGTCCAGGCCGGTGGCCAGGCGCCCGCCCGCGCGCGCCACGGCGTCGGCGACGGGAGTGGGCCACGGGTGGTAGATCACGTCGAGGACGAAGGCGGCCCGGGCCAGGGACTTGGCCAGGGGCTCGGTCGCGGCGGCGGGGGCGGTGTTGACGAGGACGGCAGCCGAGTCGGCGAGGGTGTCGAAGTCCACTGTGGACCATGGGGCGACGCGCAGGGGGAGGGACAGTCTGCCGGCGCAGTCGACCGCGTCGGCGGCTCGCGCCGGGTCGCGGACGACCACCGTCGCCGACGCGATGCCCATGGCGGAGAACGCGGCCAAGGCGGCGCACGCCGTGCCGCCCGCGCCGAGAACCACGGCTGTGGACGCGGGCTCGACACCACCGAACACCGGCGTTTCGGATACCGCCTCAGCGCCGCCATCGGCAAAGACGGCGTCACGCACAACCGGACTCGGGTGAGCGCGGGCCGCCGTTTGGTGCCGGTGGATCTGGCCGACGACAGATCCGAGTACACCCGCGCCAGGAACGACGAGCCCCGCCGCGCGCAGGGCGCCGATTACGCCTGCCACATCGGTGCAGTCCGCGTGCCAGGTGCCGTCAGGCTGATGGACGAGGGTGTTGGCCGCACCAACGGCCCACGCGCGTTCGGTAGCGGCGACGGCCACGGCCAAGGCGGCGCGCTTGCCCGGCATGGTGACCGACAAACCCGCCCACTCCGGGCCAAGCTCGGCGACCAGCCCGGGCAGGCGCGGCTCATCGCAGTCGAGGCGGGTGTAGGTCCAGCCCGCCAGCCCTAGGGCGGCGTAGGCAGCGCTATGCAAGACCGGGGAGAGCGAGTGGTCGACCGGCGAACCGAGAACGGCCGCGCGCCGCTCAATAGGCATCGTTGGCCCGTGCTTGGCGCACGTTCTCCTCGTGCTGCGGCAGAGTGTCGGCAAAGCAGGAGGTGCCGTCCTTCTGGCAGCGCACGAAGAACAGCCACGTCCCGTCCGCCGGTTTGGCCGCGGCGCCGAGGGCTTCCTTGCTGACCGCCGAGATCGGCGTCGGCGTGAGTCCCGTGTTGGCGTAGGTGTTGTACGGGCCCGCCTTGCCCCGATCCTCCGGCCTGGTCAGGATCGCCGGCCGGTCGAGCACGTAGTTGACCGTCGAGTCGTATTCGAGCCGCATCGACTTGGCGAGGCGGTTGTAGGTGACGCGGGCTACCTTGTCGAAGTCGGCCCCGATGGCCTCGCGCTGGACGAGTGAGCCCATGATCAGGACCTGGTACGGGGTGAAGCCCGTGGTCTCGGCGATCTTCGGCATCCCGTAGCTCTGCAGCCGCGCCGAGGACTCGCTGATGACCTTCGTCCACAGCTCCTCCGCGGTGGACCCGGGCCGGACCTCGTAGACGTCCGGTGCGACAAGGCCCTCCAGCCTGCGCGCGGGTTCGGCGCGGGAGGCGTCGGGGACGGCCCAGTCGGGGACGCCCAGGGACGCCAGGTCCGCCGTCGCGGCGACCTCGCGGAGGGCCTCGACCGGGACACACGTCTGCTGGCCGTTGAGGGTCGCGCACGACGCCTTGGAGATCAGCGACACCACGCCGGGGGTGACCGTGTCGCCGTTGGTGATGTCGTCGAACTGGGTGCCCGCCTTGATCTGCAGGTTGCCGACCTTCGACTTGGGGTCGACGATCTTGGCGACCGCGTCCACACCGGACACCTTGGTGCGCATGACGTAATAGCCGGGCTGGATGGCGCGGACCTTCGCCTCGGACTCCGCCGCGGTCAGGAACGCCTTGGCGCTGGCGACCACGCCGTCGTCCTTGAGGCGGGTGGCGATGGTGCCGGTGGTGTCGCCGCCCTTGACCTCGACGACGACGTCGGTCTCCCCCGGCCCCGCGAAGTCGTCGTAGCCGCCGATGTTGGCGAGCTGACCCAAGCCGTACCAGACGCCGCCGCCGATGACGAGCAGCACGATCAGGCCGAAGACCAGCAGCTTCGCCTTGCGGTTGTCGCGCTTGCGCTTGACCCGGGCCTTGGGCGCGCTCTTGCGGGGGCGCTCTCTGGACGGCCGCTCGTCGAACAGGCCGAGCTCGTCGGTCATGAGTCCTCCGCGGATCGGGCGAGCGTCGCCGAGCGGGCGTCGAGCCAGGACTGCAGGATCTCCACGGCGGCTGCCTGGTCCACGACAGCGCGCTGGCGCTTACCGCGAACCCCCCGCTCGCTGAGCATCCGGGACGCGGCCACGGTGGTGAGGCGTTCGTCGGCGAGGCGGACCGGGACCGGCGCGACACGGCGCGCCAGGTCGGTCGCGTACGCGTGCGCGCTCTGCGCCGCGGCACCGTGCCGCGCGGCGAGCGTCCTCGGTAAACCGACCACCACTTCGACCACCTCGTGCTCGGCGACGAGCTCGGTGAGTCGGTCGAGGTCGCTGCCCGACCGCTCGTCGCGAGACAGCGTAACCAGCGGGCTGGCGAGCACGGGAGCCGGATCGCTCAGCGCGACCCCCACCCGCACGGAGCCGACGTCCACGGCGAGCCTGCGGCCACGCCCCGGGTCGTCGGCTCCGGGCCGGTCGGGTTTCGGATTCACGAGCCCGCGAGCGCCCCGCGCAGGGCCGTCACCGCCGCACCGATGCCGGTCGCGTCGGTGCCGCCGCCTTGGGCCAGGTCGGGCTTGCCGCCGCCGCGACCGTCGATGGCGGCGGCGAAAGCCGGGACGAGTGTGCCCGCGGCGATGCCCTGGTCGCGGGCGGTGGCGGTGGTCGCCACCACGAAGCTCACCTTGCCGTTCTCGGCAGAGAACAGCGCGACAACACCGGATCGGGAGCCGAGCCGGTTGCGCACCTCGGCGGCCAGGCCGCGCAGGTCGCTGGCGCCGACGCCGTCGGGCACCTTGAGCGCGACGAGCGCGACGCCGCCCACATCCTCGGCCTGGTCGGCGAGGCCGCCCGCGGCGGACAGCAACTGCCCGGCGCGCAGCTTCTCCAGCTCCTTCTCGGCCACCCGCAGCCGCTCGATCAGCGCCTCGACGCGCCCAGGCACCTCGGCGTCGGGCACCTTGAGCATGGCGGCGATGTTCTGCACCAGGGCGCGCTCCTTGGCCAGGTAGCGCATGGCGTCCATACCGACGTACGCCTCCAGGCGCCTGCTGCCCGAGCCGACCGACGACTCGCCGAGCAGGGTGATCGGGCCGATCTGCGACGAGTGCTCCACATGCGTGCCGCCGCACAGCTCGCGCGACCACTGGCCGCCGATCTCCACCACGCGGACCTCGTCGTCGTAGGTCTCACCGAACAGGGCGACCGCGCCCATCTCCTGCGCACCGCCCATGTCGGTGTAGACGACCCGGACCGGCAGATCCTTGCGGACGGCGAGGTTGGAGACGTCCTCGATCTCACTGCGGGTCTCCGGCGACAGCCCGCCCGACCAGGCGAAGTCGAGCCGCAGATAGCCGGGCTTGTTGTAAGAGCCGCTCTGCAACGCTGTCGGGCCGAGCACCTGGCGCAGGGCCGCGTGCACGACGTGCGTGCCGGAGTGGCCCTGGCGCGCGCCGACGCGCCACTCGGGGTCGACCAGGGCCTCGACGTGCTGGCCCTCGGTGACCTCGCCGCTGCGCACGCGTACCTGGTGCACCCACAGCTTGCGGGCCACCTTCTGCACGTCGAGCACCTCCAGCTCGACGCCCTCGCCGGTGATGGTGCCCGCGTCGCTCTCCTGCCCGCCGGACTCGGCGTAGAGCGGGGTGCGGTCGAGCACGACCTCGACGATCTCGCCCTCGGCGGCGCCGGACACCCGCTTCCCGTCGCGGACGATGCCGCGCACGGTGGCCTCGGCGGCCAGCGTCTCGTAGCCGGTGAAAACGGTGGCGCCGAGCGCGAGCAGCTCGCGGTAGACCGACTGGTCGCCGTGGCCGGTCTTGCGGGACGCGGCGTCGGCCTTGGCGCGGGCGCGCTGCTGGGCCATCAGCTCGCGGAAGCCGTCCTCGTCGACCGAGAGCCCCTTCTCGGCGGCCATCTCCAGGGTGAGGTCGATCGGGAACCCGTAGGTGTCGTGGAGCTGGAACGCCTGGTCGCCGGGCAGCATCGCGCGGCCGTCCGCCTTGAGCTGGTCGGCGGCGAGGTCGAAGATCTTCGAGCCGCTGGCCAGGGTGCCGAGGAAGGTCTCCTCCTCCTTGCGCATCACCGACTCGATGCGCGCGAAGTCGCCTGCCAGATCCGGGTAGGACGGCGACATGGTGTCGCGGACGACTGCGGCGAACTCGCCGAGCACCGGCTCGGTGACGCCGAGCAGGCGCACCGAGCGGACGATGCGGCGCAGCAGGCGGCGCAGCACGTAGCCGCGGGCCTCGTTGCCGGGGGTGACGCCGTCGCCGATGAGCATCATGCCGCTGCGGGCGTGGTCGGCGATGACCCGGAAGCGGACGTCGTCGACCTGGTTGCCCGCGCCGTAGCGGCGGCCGGACATCTCCTCGGCGCGGCTGATCACCGGCCGCACGAGGTCGGTCTCGTACACGTTGTCGACACCCTGGAGCAGGTAGGCGACCCGTTCGATGCCCATGCCGGTGTCGATGTTCTTCGCGGGCAGCTCGCCCAGGATCGGGAAGTCGGTCTTGCCGCTGCCCTCGCCGCGCAGATCCTGCATGAAGACCAGGTTCCAGATCTCCAGGTACCGGTCCTCGTCCACGACCGGGCCGCCGTCGAGGCCGTACTGGGCGCCGCGGTCGTAGTAGATCTCCGAGCACGGGCCGGACGGGCCCGCGACGCCCATGGACCAGTAGTTGTCCACCATGTCGCGGCGCTGGATGCGCTCGACGGGCAGACCGGCGATCTTCTGCCAGAGGCCGAACGCCTCGTCGTCGTCCTCGTAGACGGTGGCCCAGATGCGGTCCGGGTCGAAGCCGTAGCCGCCCTCGGCCTGGCTGCCGGTGATCAGCGTCCAGGCGTGCTCGATGGCCTCGGCCTTGAAGTAGTCGCCGAAGGAGAAGTTGCCCGCCATCTGGAAGAACGTGTTGTGCCGGGTGGTCTTGCCGACCTCGTCGATGTCGCCGGTGCGCACGCACTTCTGCACGCTGGTTGCGCGCGGGTAGGGCGGCGGGGCGTCGCCGAGGAAGTACGGCTTGAACTGCACCATCCCGGCGTTGACGAACAGCAGGTTCGGGTCTTCCAGGATCAGCGACGCGCTGGCCACGGGGGTGTGGCCCGCCCGCTTGAAGTACTCCAGGAAGCGGCTGGAAATCTCATGGGTCTGCACGGTCTCGGGTCCTGTCGTGGATCTGGGGGTCGGCGGGCGGCGGGCACGGCGAACGGCGAGAGGTCAGCCGTTCGCCCGACGCGCTCGCGCGTCGCCGCGGCCGCCGAGGGCGTGCCGGGCACCCGGGGTGACCCCGGAGCGGCGCTCCACCACCTCGGACAGCTCCTCTTCGCGCTCGGTCATGCCCGCGCGCACGTCGGCGCCGAACGCGCCGAGGGCCCCGGCCAGCTCGCGCATGGCGTCGCCGAGGTTGCCCGCGATGCCCGCGGGGGTGACGGCTTGCGCTGTCTGCCGAGCCTTGCGCGAGAGCGCGACTCCGGTTGCCACGCCGACGCCGAGCCAGAAGATCCGCTTCATGCGCGGGCCCCCCGGCGCTTGCGGCGGGAGTGCTTGCCTTCCAGCTCGCCCTTGGCCCGGCGGCGGGCCCGGACGGCCTTGCTCACGCCGTAGGACAGGGCGGCGACCTTGACCAGGGGGCCGCCGAGGGTGGCGGTGAACACCGAGGTCAGCGCGGAGACGTTGCCGGTGACGGCCTGGGCGTTGGAGGTGATGCCGTCGACCCGTTCGAGCTGGGTGTTGACGTGGGTGAGGGTGGTGTTGGCGCCGTTGAACAGCGGGTCGCTGTTCTCGTGCGCCTTGCGGATCGCGATGGTGGCCTCGTCGAGCGTGCGGCCGAGCTTGCGCAGCGCGATGCCCAGCAGCACCACCAGCAGCACGAACGCGCCTGCGGCGATCAGCGCGGCGATCTGCCCTGCGGTCACGAGCCCTCCCTCATCGCTGGCGACGCCCACGAGCGCGCCGAATTGATCGGCGCCAGGTTACCGCGCCACACCTGGGACGGCCTGCCCGGACCTCGCGTCCCAGTGTGGGCGCTCGCGGGCCGCGCCGCGACGGGATCGCGGGCTCAGTCGGTGCCGCGGATCAGCCGCCGCAGCCTGGGCACGCGCTCGGCGAGCTGGCGTTCGGCGCCGCGCTGAGTGGGCTCGTAGTAGTCGCGGCCGACGAGTTCGTCCGGCGGGTACTGCTGGGTGAGCACGCCCTCGGGGACGTTGTGCGGGTACCGGTAGCCGGTGGCGTTGCCGAGCTTCTTGGCACCCGCGTAGTGGCCGTCGCGCAGCGGGGCGGGGACGAGGCCCGCGGCGCCCGCGCGCACGTCGGCCATGGCGCTGTCGATGGCGGTGATGACCGCGTTCGACTTGGGGGCGGTGGCCAGGTGGACGGTGGCCTGGGCGAGGGCGAGCCTGCCTTCCGGCATCCCGATGAGCTGCACGGCCTGGGACGCCGCGACAGCCGTCTGCAGGGCTGTCGGGTCGGCCATGCCGATGTCCTCGCTGGCGTGCACGACGAGCCTGCGCGCGATGAACCGCGGGTCCTCCCCCGCCTCGATCATCCGCGCCAGGTAGTGCAGGGCGGCGTCGACGTCGGAGCCGCGGATCGACTTGATGAACGCGCTGATCACGTCGTAGTGCTGGTCGCCGGAGCGGTCGTAGCGCACGGCGGCCTTGTCGACCGTGGCCTCGACGGTGGCCAGGTCGATGGCGCCGTCGCGGGTGGCGAGCGCGGAGTCGGCGGCGGCCTCCAGCGCGGTGAGCGCGCGCCGGGCGTCGCCGCCCGCGAGGCGGACGATGTGCGCCTCGGCGTCGTCGTCGAGGGTGGCGGTGCCCGCGAGGCCGCGCTCGTCGGCGACCGCGCGGCGGACGAGTTCGCGGATGTCGGTGTCGGTCAGCGGGTGGAGCTGGAGCACGAGCGAGCGAGAAAGTAGAGGGGAAACCACGGAGAAGAACGGGTTCTCGGTGGTGGCGGCGACGAGCAGCACGATGCGGTCCTCGACCGCGCCGAGCAGCGCGTCCTGCTGGGTGCGGGAGAAGCGGTGGACCTCGTCGATGAACAGGACGGTGGACTCGCCGGAATGGGTGAGGCGCCTGCGCGCGTCCTCGATGACGCCGCGCACCTCTTTGACGCCTGCCGACAGCGCCGACATCGCCACGAACCGCCTGCCGATGGCGGAGGAGACCAGGGTGGCCAGCGTCGTCTTGCCGGTGCCGGGCGGGCCGTAGAGCAGGATCGACGCGGGCGCGGCGCCCTCGACCAGACGGCGCAGCGGGGCGCCGGGGCCGAGCAGGTGGTCCTGGCCGAGGACTTCGTCGAGGGTGGCGGGCCGCATCCGCACGGGCAGGGGCGCGTTCGCCGCGACCCGGGCGGCGGCCTCCCGCTGAGTGGGCGGCGTCGGGCCGAAGAGGTCGAACTCCTGTTCCACGAGGTCGGACGCTACCCGCCTACACCGACAGGTCGTACCGGCCGTCCTTGGCGGCGGCCACGAAAGTTGCCCAGTCGGCGGTGCGCACGCTCAACGCGCCACCCGCCCGATTCTTGGTGTCCCGCACGCCGACCGAAACAGACATCCGCACCTCGACACAGAACTCGTTGTCTGGTCCGCTTCGACTGCTCGTGATCCAGCCTGCCCGCGACGACACATCCATGCTCAGTGCTCCTTCGAGATGCTCTTGATCAGCCGCACCGATTCCTGGTTGCTCAGGGCGAGTTCCCAGAGCCGGGCGAACATGCGGAGCAGGGTCGCAACGTCTCGTTCGTCGTCATAGTAGCTAGAGGGGCTGATCACGGATGGCGAGATGCCGATGGGAGCGCCACGATCGCCGAAACCGTAGATCCAAAACCCGTGTCCTCGGGCAGGGTTGCCTGCCACATCGTTGCGAAGCACTCGAATCGCGAGGTCGCGGCGCGTCTGGGCAAGGGTCAGCAGATGGTCCAACTGCTCCTGCATGATGTCCGGCGCCCCGAGGTTGGCCCGCAAGGTGTCCTCGGTGATCACGAAGCGCAGAGTGGGTGGATCGATGGAGTCGAGTACCCGGCGTTGGCGCTCGATGCGATACGCGAACCGGTCTTTGACCTCATCGAGGCTGCGGTCCGACCACATTCCCTCGCCGTCCGCGAGAATGGCACGGATGTAGCTCTCGGACTGCAGCAGGCCGGGAATGATGCCCGGCTCGAAGCCGCTGATCTGTGCGGCACTGGCTTCGAGGTCGGCGAATCGCTGGTAGGCATCCGGCAACTGGTCGATATGCACGCGTCGCTGTTGCCGTCTGCGAGTTTGGGTGCCGAGCACGAGGATGGTCTCTCGTTCTTCGCCGGTCACGCCGTAGAAGTCGAGCAGCGTGGCCAAATCCTCTTGGCTGGCCGTCGCGGTGCCGTCTTCCAGTTGCACGATCCGCGACCGCGCCTTGCCGATCTCGTCTGCGGCTGCCTGCTGAGTTTCTCCCGACTGTTCGCGAAGCCTGCGCATGGTGAGGCCGAGCTGCCTGCGCTCGAACGTCGGACGTGCGTGCCCCAAGGTCGACTCCTCCTCAATCACCCGATCGGGCGGCTTGTTTGAAGCCCGACTGTCGCCCTACGATGTGCGGAGACAGTCGGGCTTACTTGGCTCGCGGAGAACCGTAGATGGTGGAGGCGACAGCGATGGGACTATTCACTCGATCGGGCGTGTCGATCGAATCTTGGGTCGAACTGGACCGCGACGTGCCCATGCACTACGAGGCATGCGCGACCAACGACCAGGCCACGCTCCACTTCGGACAACACAGCGAGTACGTGCTCACCCTCCAGCGCAATGGCCTGGCCCAACTCGTCGACCTCGCGAACCAGGCCATCGCCGAACTCGACACCGCCCACACCCAGGACGGCGACGGCGAATGAGTTCGAGCGACCCGCTGTTCCCCGCCGCCACACTGCTGCCGCTGACCGAACCCGGCGGATACTCGCCGCCCGCACACAGACCCGGCCCGCTCAGACCGCTGTCAGCCTCACTCGCCGTCGTCCCCACCGAATGTGGAACCGACGAGACCACCGCGACCCGGAACACCGAGGTGAAACAGACCCAGCACACCAGCGACGGCAAGATGGAGACCGACGCCGTTCCCATCGTCGTCACGGACACCTGACCGATGATCATCTCTGGCGAGACCGTGGTCGTCGTCGGCACCAAGGACGACGCCACAGCAACGGTAGTCGCGCACGAACTGAAGCGTCGGGACCGACCAGTGCACCGGGTGGACCTCGGCGACTTCCCCGCTCGACTCGGCTTCGCCGCAGAGCTCGCCGGTACCGGTTGGCAGGGCAAGGCAGGCGGACTGGACCTCGCGGACATCAAGGCGGTCTACTACCGCAGGCCGACCCGGTTCACGTTTCCGACCGAGCTCTCCGCAGCCGATCACGCTTTCGCGACGGAAGAAGCCCGACTGGGAATCGGCGGCGTGCTGTCCACAGTAGACGGCACGTGGGTGAACAACCCGGCACGTATCGCCGTCGCGGAGTACAAACCGCTCCAATTGAGCACTGCGGCACGCTGCGGACTCACCGTACCGCCAACGCTGATCACCAACGAGCACGTCGCCGTACTGGAATTCGCCAGGTCATCGGGGCCAATAGTGTGCAAGACACTGTCTCCGCTCGCACACAGCGTGGACGGGATCGTCCAGATCACCTACACCACGCCGGTCGATCCGCAGACGATCGATCCGGGCGCGCTCGCGGTCACGGCGCACCTGTTCCAGGCATGGGTGACGAAGCAATACGAGGTTCGCGTGACGATGGTGGGCAGGCAGCCCCTGGCTGTGGCAATCCACGCAGGCAGCGCTGCGGCCCGACTGGACTGGCGCGCGGACTACGCGGCGCTGACCTATGTTCCGATCGACGTGCCACCAGAGATCACGACGCGGTTGGCGACCTACCTGGAGGTGTTCGGGCTGTCGTTCGGGGCATTCGACTTCGTGATCACGCCGGAGGACGACTGGGTGTTCCTGGAGTGCAACCCCGCTGGGCAGTGGCTATGGCTGGAACACCGGACTGGCATCCCGATCACTGCCGCGCTGGTGGACCTACTCACCGGAGAGGCGACGGAGTGACGCAGCGCGCGGAGGACGCCTGGCCGGGACTGGCTCGGTCACTGGCCGCTCGACTGGTGGAGGCAGGCGACCTGTCCGACCCGAACTGGACAGCGGCCTTCGCCGAGACCCCACGGCATCTGTTCGTGCCCCGGTTCACGCTGACCACCGGTGGGCCGGAGTTCTCATCCGATGTGGACCCCGACGCGTGGCTGCGCACCGCGTACACCGACCACGCACTCACCACTGCCCGCAAACCGCATCCCGCAGGCTGGACGACCCTCGACGGCGCCGTGTTCCGGCTTCCCACCAGCTCGTCCACAGGGCCGGGGCTGATGGCGCGCATGCTGGAGAGCCTCGATGTGGCCGACGGCCACCGGGTCCTGGAGATCGGCACCGGGACCGGGTACAACGCCGCCCTGCTGTGCCACCGGCTCGGTTCGGCCGACGTGGTCAGCGTCGATCTGGACCCGGATCTGATCACCACGGCTCGGCGCGGCCTCGCGGTGCTCGGGTACTCGCCGGTTCTGGTCGTGGGCGACGGTGAGCACGGCGTGCCAGAGCACGGTCCGTATGACCGGATCATCGCCACGGCCGCGGTGCCGGAGATCCCCGCGGCCTGGATCGACCAGCTCGCGCCGCGGGGCAGGATCATCGCGAACATCCGGGGTGAGCTGGCCACAGGCCCGATGTGCCTGCTGACCAAGCGGGACGAGACCGTCGTCGGTCGGTTTGTGGCGATGGGGGGTCACTTCATGTGGTTGCGACCGGAAGTCGATAACCCGCTGAGGCCGCATCAGGCGATCTCGACCGAGGTCCCGAACCCGGTGGCGCACTCCACGACCCGGATCGATCCGCTGCCGCTGGTCGACGACCCGGACTTCCGGTTCCTGCTCCAACTCCAGGTCCACGGCGCGGAGTCCTTTTACCGCAACGAGATCGAGCGGCGGTCAGTGGTGACGCTGTGCACCTCGGACGGTGCGCGCGCCGATGTGTTCGTCGAGCGGACCGCCGGGACGCACCAGGTGATCCAGCGCGGGCACCGTCGACTGTGGGACACGGTGGAAGCGACCCACCAGCGCTATGTCGAACTCGGAAACCCCGCCGTGGCGCGCTTCGGCCTGACCGGGACTCCCACAGCGCAGTTCGTCTGGATCGACAGCCCGGACGACTCGCTGCGCTGGCCGCTGCCGCTGGTGTGACCGGTGCGCTGTGCGACAATCGTTTCCCGTGACGTCGTCCGCAGTTCGTGCCACGGCCATCCTGCTCGCCGGGCCATCGGGGTCGGGAAAGTCGACGCTCGCCGCGGGGCTGGGGCTGCCCGTGTTGCGGCTGGACGACTTCTACCGTGAGGGCCACGATCCGCTGCTGCCGCGCGACGCCGCGGGACGGGTCGACTGGGACACGCCGGAGTCCTGGCATGCCGAGGACGCGCTCGCCGCGGTGGTGGCGCTGGCGACCTCCGGGGCGGTGGACGTGCCGCGCTATGCGATCGAGGCCGACCGGAGAGTGGGCAGCTATCGGCTGGAATTGGGCGACACCAGCGTGTTCCTCGCCGAAGGGCTGTTCGCCGACCGGATCGTGGCAGGCGCCCGCCACGCCGGGGTGCTGGCCGACGCGGTGGTGTTGGCGCCCGGTGGCGGTCGGACGTTCGTCCGCCGGTTCGCCCGCGACGTCGCCGAGTCACGCAAAGCGGTGCCGGTGCTGATGCGCCGGGGCCTGCGGCTGTGGCGTGAGCACGCGGCAGTGGTGCGGCGGTGCGAGTCGGCGGGCATGCGCCGCTGCACCCCGGCCGCCCACGGCCTCGACCGGTTCGCGCGGTCGGCGGACGCGGTCGGTCACCCAGGCAGGTGAAGTCGACCCCCGACACGGGGGAACGAAGGCAGGATCAACCGCGTCGGAGGACCACGCGTCAACCGGCCGACGAAAGGAAGACGTGCATGGGCGGGCGAGGTTCCGAGCCGACCGAGGAAGACGGGCCACTGTTCAAGGCGGCCTATCGGCGGGCCGACTCGGTGGATCGCGCCGAGACACCCGGCGAGCGCCGCAAGGCGATGGCGGGCATGGTGCCCCGGGCGCTGGCCGCGCTCGCCGAGGGGTTCCTGCGCGACGCGCTGAGTACCGGTGCGATCGTGTTCTCGATCATCGTGGCGGTGCTGGCCGCGACGTCCGGGGACCCGGCGTGGGCGGTCGCGGGCATCGTGTCCGGCGTGGCCGGAGCCGGGCTGATGGGCTACGCGCTGCTACGGCACTGGTCGTTCGGCAGGCAGTGGGCCGTCATCGGCGGGGTGATCGCCGTCCAGGCGGTGTTCATGGTCCTTTTCTGGAAGACGCACTGAATCCACCAGACCGATTGGCTATGCGATGACCGATGTGACGGTAGAGCTGGGTGACCTGCGGGGCTGGGCGGCGCAGACGGGGCGTGGATCGACCGACCTCGGCGCCGCGCACGGCTACGCGAGCGGCAACATCGCCGACGCCGACTTCGGCGCCATCCTGGAGCTGATCACCGGCGACTACGCCGCCCTGCTACCCAAGATGCACACCATCCTTGAGCGCGACAGCTCGGGCATGGGGCTGGAACAGGGCGCGCTCAGCTCCTGCGCGGACGCCTACCGGGCGGCCGACAGGGCGGGCGAGGACCGCTTCGTGGAACTGGGCGGGTCGGGCGCCCTGAACGCCTCCGACGACGGCGTGGCCAACGGGTTCGATGACGGCGGCACCGCGCAGGCGAAGCTGACCCCGCCGAACGCCGCGAACATCACCCTGCCCGAGGTGTCGTTCGGCTGGATTCTCGACAAGGTGTGCGAGCTGGTCATCTGGGTCGGCGGCCCGGACCCGCGCGAGTACGTCACCAAGTGGATCGCGGGCGATGTGAACAAGGCGTCGATGCAGGCCGTGGCGTGGGAGTGTGTCGCGGCGTGCGTCGAGGTGGTCGAGGCGAACCTCAAGGCAGGCGGCGCGGCGATCGCCCAGACGTGGATCGGCGCCGCGTCGTCGGCGTCGGCGGCGCAGATGGGCAAGTGGAGCACCTGCATGGTCGACCAGGCCGCGAAGATGCGCGCGATGTCGGAGCACCTCAAGGACATGGTCGACCAGTCGGTCAAGATGGCCCAGTGCGTGGTCGACATCATCAAGACCGTGATCGACGTGGTCTCGGCGGGACTGAGCAACGCCGCGATCCCCTTCTACGGCCAGTGGAAGCTGATCAACTCGGTCAAAGAGGCGATCACGATGATCAATAACGCGCGCAAGGTGATCACCGTGTTCTGGGACGTGCTCAAGCTGGTCATCGACACGATCAAGATGTGCGCGTCGGCCTTCACCGCCGACGCGCTGCCGCCCGCCCCGGCCACCGCGCCCGCGCCCGCCCCGGTTCGGGCCGGAGCCGCCCGGTGATGCCTGGTGCCGAGGACCGGATCCAGGCGGCCATGGCCGAGCTCGACCTGGTGATCGACCGGGCCCAGCAGGACCTCTACCGGTTCCAGCGGCGAAACGAGCCGACCCCCGAGGATCTCCAGGCGCTGCAGGACGCCGCCCGGCGCGGTGACCTCGGCGACGACATGCGGGAACTGGCCCGCAAAGTGGAGAGCGGCCAGGACTCGTGGCGAGCGGTCTTCGCCGGGGACTCGCCCAACACGGCCCTGCTGTACGGCCACCTCGACCGGATGATGCGGGAGAACCGCGAGGCGATCGCGACGGCGCTGGCCGAGGACGACGAGTTCGACCCGTTCGCGCCGAGCCCCGACCTCTGAGCCCGGGTCAGGGGCGCAACAGCGGCTTGATCACCTTGCGGGCGTCCATCGCGGTGTAGGCGTCGGCGACGCGCTCCAGCGGGTACTCCGCGTCGAACACGCGGCCCGGGTCGATCTTGCCGTCGAGCACGTCGGCGAGGAGTTCGTCCAGGTAGCGCCGGACCGGGGCCACTCCCCCGGCGACGGCGATGTTCGCGCTGAACATCTGGCCCACCGGCAGCTCGGGCCCGCCCGCAGGCACGCCGACATAGCCGACCCGTCCGCCGGGCCGGACCGAGTCGAGCGCCTGCTGCATGGACTCCTTGGTGCCGACGCATTCCAGCACCGCGTCGGCACCGATGCCGCCGAGCAGCTCGGCGACCTTCGCCGCCCCCTCCGCGCCGCGCTCGGCGACGATGTCGGTGGCACCGAACTCGGTGGCCACGCGCTGGCGGTCGGCGTGCCGCGACATCGCGATGATCCGCCCGGCGCCGAGGCGGGACGCGGCGAGCACGGCGCAGAGGCCGACCGCGCCGTCGCCGACCACGACCACGATGTCGCCCGGGGAGACCTGGGCGGCGACAGCCGCGTGGTGGCCGGTGCCCATCACGTCGGACAGGGTCAACAGGCTCGGCACGAGCGCGTCGTCCGGGACGCCCGGGGTGGCGACCAGGGTGCCGTCGGCGAACGGCGAGACGACGTACTGCGCCTGCGCGCCGTCGATGTCCTCACCGAGCCTGCTCTGGCTGCCGAAGTAGCCGCCGCGCCTGCACGAGGTGTGCACGCCGTTGCGGCAGTGCACGCAGTCGCCGTCGCTGACCGCGAACGGGGCGATCACGAAGTCGCCCGCGCGGACCGTGCGGACCTCGGCGCCGACCTCCTCCACGATGCCGACGAACTCGTGGCCGATCCGCTTCGGGCCGTCGATCTTGCTGATGCCCCGGTAGCCCCAGAGGTCCGACCCGCACACGCAGGACGCGACGACGCGGACCACCGCGTCGGTCGGCTGCCGCAGGGCGGCGTCGGGCGCGTCGGTGAGCCGGATGTCGCCGGAGCCGTGCAGGAATGTCGCGCGCATGGTTGGTCTTGTCTCCCTGGTTGCAAAGGGCTAGTTGCCGAGGACCCGGCGCAGCGCGCCGAGCACGAGTTCCACGCGGTCGAGCCGCGCGTTGTGGCCCATGAGCCCGATCCGCCAGACCGAGCTGGCGAACGCGCCCGCACCGGCGCCGATCTCGATGCCGTAGTCGGTGAGCAGGGTCTGCCGGGTCTTGGCCGAGTCGACGCCCTCGGGCACGCGCACCGTGGTCAGCTCTGGCAGCCGGTGGCCCTGCGCCGCGAACAGCTCCAGGCCAAGCTCACCGAGCCCTTCGTGCAGCCGCGCGCCCGCCGCGCGGTGCCGCTCGTAGACCGCGTCGAGCCCCTCCGCCAGCACCCGGCCGAGGCCCGCGTGCAGCGAGGCGATCATGGCCACGGGGGCGGTGTGGTGGTAGGTGCGGCCACCGCTGGAGCCGTCGACATAGGCGCCGATGAGGTTCAGGTCGAGGTACCAGGTCGGCGGACGCTGGACGCGGCGGTCCCACGCGCGCTCGGACACGGTGAACGGCGCCAGGCCGGGCGCGACGCCGAGGCACTTCTGGGTGCCCGCGTACGCCACGTCCACGCCCCACGCGTCGATCTCGACCTCGATGCCCGCCAGCGAGGTCACGCAGTCGGCGAGCACGAGGGCGCGCTGGTCGCGGGCGTGCACAGCGTGCGCGAGCGCCTTGATGTCGCTGCGCACACCGGTCGAGGTCTCCGCGTGCACGGCGGCGACGAGCGAGGGCCGCGGGTGCGCGTCGAGCATCCTGTCCACGTCGATCGGCTGCCCCCAATCGTGGTCCACGCGGACGACGTCGGCGCCGTAGCGGCCCGCGACGTCGACCATGCGCTCGCCGAAGAGCCCGTTGACCCCCACGACGACGACGTCGCCGGGCCGGGCGAAGTTGGCGAACGCGGCCTCCATGCCGATGGACCCGGTGCCGGACAGCGGCAGGGTGCGGGCGTTCTCGGTGCCCCACACCCGGCGCAGCCGCGCGCAGGTCTCGTCGAGCACCTTGAGGAACTCGGGGTCGAGGTGGCCGAGCAGCGGCGCGGCCAGCGCGGCGGTCGCCTCGGGGTACGGATTGGACGGTCCGGGGCCGAGCAGGACGCGGTCAACCATGGGCATGCCCGCACCTTACGGTCGGCGCGCGGGCTCCGCCGGGAACGGCCCGTCGGCGCGCTCGCCCACCACCAGCGCCCGGAGCAGGATGCCCGCGGCGAAGGGGACGAGGTCGCGGCCGCGGCGCCACAGCCACGGAATGCCCTTCACCAGCAGCCATCCGACGTGATCCAGCGTCCCCGCGGACCGGCCGCCCTCGCACACCATGCTCACCGGGGCCGGGATCACGCAGCCGGTGGCCGCCAGCAGTGTGGCGAACCCCTCAGCCAGCATCCGGTGGCCCAACTCCGACGGGTGCAGCCGGTCGACACTCCACGCGGCCCGGCCGTAGGCGCCGGGGAGCCGGTCGAGGTCCAGGCACGGCGCGCCGGTCCGCGCGACCACCGCGTCGATGACCTCGTTGAGCCGCTGGATCCGGCCGCTGAGGGCGCGGCGCAGCGCGCCGGGGAGCCGGAACACCCGGCCGTGGTCGTGGTAGCGGACCAGCAGCACCGGGGCGCCTTGGGCGCGCAGCGCGGTGACCACGTGCGCCAGGTCTGCGCACAGGCGGTCCGGGTCGAAGTCGGAGCGCAGCGTGTCGTTCATGCCCGCGATGACCAGCGCCGCGTCCGGGCGGCCGCGCAGCGCGGCGGGAAGCTGCGCCTCGCGCACGCACGCCATCCGCGCGCCGGTGACCGAGTGGTTCGCGACCTCGGCACCGAGCGCGGCGGCGAGCAGCGGGCCGACGCCGCGCCAGCCGCCGCCGGGCAGCGGGTCGCCGATGCCGACGGAAGTCGAGTCGCCGAGCACGGCGAGCCGGGTCGCCCGCCACATCGCGGGGGTCTGCCCGGCGGGAGTCAGCACTGCGGTCACGCCGGAGACGATCTCCCGCGCGGGCTCACCCGGGGTGAGATCGCGATGGCTGCCGAGGGGCGGGCAGGCGAAGAATCGGGGTCAGGCCGTGTCCCGCGCCAGAGGTTCGGGACACTAGCCGAACGCGGGGTAAAGCGGCAGCGAACGGGCGCCGAACCGGGCCCGCAGCGCGCCGACCACGGCCTCGGCGTGCTCGACCACCGGGTCGGTGCCCGCGCGTCCGGCGGCCTTGGCCAGGTTCTCCCAGCGGGCGACGAGCACGTCGTCCTGGTGCGGGGTGTCGACCCGGCCGCCCGAGCCGAGCTGCTCGACGTCGGGGACGGTGAGGTACTGCCAGGTCGTCAGCCACACCCAGAAGAGCTGCGCGTCGAGCAGTCGGGGCAGCAGCACGGCGTCGTCGTCGAGGTCGGGCCACATCAGCCGGACCTCCGCGCGCCAGGCGGCGAGCATCGCGTCGGTCATCCCGGCGGGCAGCGCGTAGGCACACCAGCAGGACGGGAACGGCACGGTCAGGTAGGCCGCGTCGAACATCATGTTCCGCACGCAGCCGCCCTCGAAGTCGAGGAACCGGACGCCGCGGTTGGTGATCAGGTTGTTGTCCGGGCAGGAGTCCGACGGGCTGAACGCGCGGTGGCGGCCCGTGTCGAGCAGGCCCAGGGCGCGGTGGGCGTACTCCAGCGCCTCGGGCGAGGTGGCGACGCCGAACTCGGCGGCCAGCAGGCCGGGAAGCTGCCCGACGGCGACGGGGCCGTCCTCGGCCAGCGGGTCCTTGGCTGTCGGCGGGCTGAGCCTGCGCAGTAGCGCGTCGAAGTCGGCCTCGCGGCCCGCGGTGGAGGCGTGCAGCCTGCCCAGCGACCGCGCCCAGGACAGCAGCGCGCCCTCGGCGGCGCGGGCGTCGTCGCGGTGCAGCTTCTCGGCGAGCGTCGGCGCGCGGCCCAGGTCCTCCATGACTAGCAGGTTGGTGTCGCCGTCGTGGGCGAACAGCTCCGGGCACATCCGGTCCTCGGCGGCCAGCGCGGTGAAGAGCTGGTAGCTCACCGCCTCGCGGACCCAGCTATCGCGCTTGGCGGCGCCCGCCCGCTGCACATAGCGCTTCACGGCGAGGGTGCGCGGGAGGGAGAACGGGCTGGAGGCGACCTTCACCCGCAGCACGATGGAGCGCTCGCTGCCACCGAGGTCCTCGGGGTCGCCGAGCTGGATGCGGGCACCGAACCGCTTGCTGAGCACCGACTCCGCGGCGACCACGGTCGCCAGGATCTCGGCCCAGGTGTCCGGTGGCCCTTCCGTGCCCGTCGTCTCCGGCGGGTCGGCGGCGATCTCCACACTCATCTCCTCTGACCCTACTCCCGATCGTAGGTCGCCGGATCCGGCGCGGTCGCTCCCGAAGACCGTAGTGGTGTCCATCGATCCAGAGGGAGGGGCACGTCAAGAAATAACGATGTCGACCCAATACCTGTGTGCCGGCCACTGATCGCTTCCCACTGCGTGGGAGAGTCACCCCGCGGACAGCGGCCGGGCGGCGTCGCCGGGAACCTTGCCCCGGTGTCGCGCGACCAATACGAGCGCGGCGGCAACCACGATACCGGCCAGATTGACCGCGAGCTGCCCGGCGGAACCGAGCACCTTGTCCCACTGGCCGAGAATGGCGGCGACTCCGATGTAGCCCGCCGCCGGGACCGTGGTGACCGAGATGAACACCCCGACCAGGGCCGCGGACTTCGCCGACGTCATCGACAGCATGCCCGCCGCGCCCGCGAGGACGGCGACGATGAGCGACCACGGCCCGACCTCGTAGACGAAGTCCACCTGGTGGCCCTCGCCGGAGATGGCGCTCGCGTCGAACAGGCCGGTCAACGTGCCCAGCCACGCCCCGGCCGCGGTGACCACGATGGCCAGCGGAAACCCGACGGCCAGGGCCAGCGCGGCCCGGCGCACCAGGTCCCAGCGGCGGCGGACCAGGCCGACGGCGACCGCCGCCAGCGGGCCGAACTCCGGCCCGACGACCATGGCGCCGACGATCGTGACCGGCGAGTCGGTGATCACGCCGACCGCCGCGAGCAGGCACGCGATGGTGAGGAACGCCAGGAAGGTGACGTTGAGCCGGGACTCCTCGCCGGTGCGGGCGACAAGTTCCTCCCACACGACGGCGTCGGCCGCCTCGCCGGGCGCGCGCTCCTCGGCCCGGTCGGCGGCGTCCGACAGCGCGGTGTCGATCTGCTCCAGGGTGATGCCGCCGTCGTGGTCGATGCCCAGCGCGCAGAGCGCGGCGAGGATCTCGTCGGTCGCCTCGCGGGCCAAGTCGGCCTCGACAACGTCGCCCGCGGGGTCGAGCGCCGCGCCGGGCAGCAGCACCACGTGGGTGGCGCCCGCGTGCTCGCGCAGCACGGACACCGCCGCCTGGGTGCTCCCCGGCGGGCACACCATCCGCAGGTGGAGCACTACTTCGACTCGGCCTTGGCGGGCTTGAAGTCCACCCCGGCCTCTGTGCGCTGCGCCGGGGTGATCGGCGCGGGCGCGCTGGTCAGCGGGTCGTAGCCGCCGCCGGACTTCGGGAACGCGATGACGTCGCGGATCGAGGGCTCCCCCGCGAGCAGCATGACGACGCGGTCCCAGCCGAAGGCGATGCCGCCGTGCGGGGGCGCGCCGTAGGCGAACGCGTCGAGCAGGAAGCCGAACTTCTCCTGGGCCTCCGCCTCGCCGAGGCCCATCAGCGCGAACACCCGCTCCTGGACGTCCTTGCGGTGGATACGGATCGACCCGCCGCCGATCTCGTTGCCGTTGCAGACCAGGTCGTAGGCATAGGCCAGCGCGTTCGCCGGGTCCTGCTCGAACCGGTCGACCCACTCCGGGGTCGGCGAGGTGAAGGCGTGGTGCACGGCAGTCCAGCGGCCGGTGCCGACGGCCACGTCGCCCGCGCTCTGCGCGGCGGCGGCCTCCTCGAACAGCGGCGCGTCGACCACCCAGACGAACGACCACGCGGCCTCGTCGATCAGCCCGCAGCGCCTGCCGATCTCCAGCCGGGCGGCGCCGAGCAGCGCGCGGCCCCCGGCCCGGTCGCCCGCGGCGAAGAACACGCAGTCGCCGGGCTCGGCGCCCGCGGCCTTGGCCAGGCCCTCGCGCTCGGCCTCGGACAGGTTCTTCGCGACCGGGCCGCCGAGCGTGCCGTCCGCACCGACGAGGACGTAGGCCAGGCCCTTGGCGCCGCGCTGCTTGGCCCACTCCTGCCAGGCGTCGAGCTGCTTGCGCGGCTGGCCCGCCCCGCCCGGCATGACCACGGAGCCGACGTACGGCGCCTGGAACACCCGGAACGGGGTCTCGGCGAAGTACTCGGTCAGCTCGGTCAGCTCCAGGTCGAAACGCAGGTCGGGCTTGTCGGAGCCGTAGCGCGCCATCGCGTCGTGGTAGGTGATGCGCGGGACGGGGCCCGCGATCTCGTGGCCCGCCAGCTCGCGCCACAGCGCCACCGCGATGCGCTCGCCGAGGGCGATGACGTCGTCCTGGTCGACGAAGCTCATCTCGATGTCGAGCTGGGTGAACTCGGGCTGCCGGTCGGCGCGGAAGTCCTCGTCGCGGTAGCAGCGGGCGAGCTGGTAGTAGCGCTCCAGGCCGCCGACCATGAGTAGCTGCTTGAACAACTGCGGCGACTGCGGCAGCGCGTACCAGGAGCCGGGCTGCAGCCGCGCGGGCACCAGGAAGTCGCGGGCGCCCTCGGGCGTGGACCTGGTCAGCGTCGGGGTCTCGACCTCGACGAACCGCTCGTCGTGCAACACGGCGCGGGCGATCCGGTTCGCCTCGCTGCGCATCCGCATGGCACGCGCCGGGCCGGAGCGGCGCAGGTCGAGGTAGCGGTGCCGGAGCCGGACCTCCTCGCCGACGGTGAGGTGGTCGTCGAGCGGGAAGGGCAGCGGCGCGGACTCGCTGAGCACCTCCAACTCGGTGACCAGCACCTCGATTGCGCCGGTCGGGATCTCCGGGTTCTCGTTGCCCGCGGGCCGCGCCGCGACCTCGCCGACCACCCGGACGCAGAACTCGGCCCGCAGCCGGTGCGCGCGCTCGGCCATCTCGCCCTCGCGGAACACCGCCTGCGCCACGCCGGAGGCGTCCCGCAGATCGATGAAGATCACACCACCGTGATCGCGCCTGCGGGCCACCCACCCGCTCAGGGTGACGGCCTGCCCGGCGTGCTCGGCGCGGAGGGTTCCGGCCTCGTGCGTGCGGATCACGGGTTGCGTTCTCCTATGTCCAGCGAAGGGGACGCGGTCCGGCGGCGAGTGCGCGCGTGACCACGGTGTGGAGGTCAGGCTAGCCAACGGAGGGCGGGTTCCGTCCAGCAGGTTTCGCCCTGCCTGTCGACCCCGTCACCCGTCCAGGGGAAGGCTCGGCGCCCAACCATCGGAGTGAACCGTTCAGTGGTGGAAATTGACCCGAATGGGGGTATAGCCTCTCAGCCAAGGTACCTATCCGGTCACCGCAGGCAGCGATTCGGTTACCCACGAATTAACACTGCGGCTACCCACAGGGCCCCCCAAGACGTAATGTGACCGTCAGGGCGTAAGGGGAAACCCAGGGAGTGCACATGGGTAGCGGTATCACCCGCGAGCCAGTTCGTGAACTTCACCAGAACGGGAGTGTCCGCCATGCGATGACGGCCGAGCAGCCGGAGTCCCTGGCGGCCGACGCGTTCCCCGCAGCGCTGCGGTCGGCTATCCAGGCCAGTGGCCTGAGCCTGGACCGTATCCAGTACCGACTGCGGGCCCGCGGCGTCTCGATCAGTGTGACGGCACTGAGCTACTGGCAGTCCGGCAGACGCAGGCCCGAGCGGGCCGAATCGCTGGCCGCGCTCGGTCACCTCGAAGAGGTGCTCGGCGTCCCCACGGGGTCGCTGATAGCGCTGCTCGGCCCGCCGCGGCCGCGCGGCCGGGTCAACCGCGAGTCCTCCCGACTGACCGTCGAGGCGCTGTGGGGAAACAGCGAGCCGGTCTCGCACCTGCTCAAGCGGATCGACTTCACCACCGACGCGGCGCTGATCAAGCTCAGCCAGCACGACAAGATGGAGATCGCCGCCGACCGCGGCGAGAAGTCGATCAGCGTCCGCCAGGTCTTCCGCGCCGAGCGCGACGGGGCCGACCGGACGCTGATGGTCTACGACCTTGAACTGCCCGGCAGGCCGTTCCCCGAGATCACCGCGGGCGACACGTGCCGCATCGGCCGGGTCGCGCACGACGCGTCCGCGGGCCTGGTGGCCGCGGAGATCCTGCTCGACCAGCCGCTCGCCCGCGGCGACACGACCATCGTCGACTACGTGCTGCAGCACCCCGGCCCGCCCTACTCCCGCGGCGACGACAGCTACTGCCGCAAGTTCACCAGCCCGGTCCGCGAGTTCGTGCTGGAGTTGCGCTTCGACCCGCGGGCGCTGCCCGCGTACCTGGAGCAGTACACAGTCGACACCGACGACCAGGTGACGAACCGGCGCAAGCTGGACGTCACGCTCGACGGCAAGGCGCACGCGGTGGCCCTGGACTTCGGCCCGGGCATCCTGTGCGTCCGCTGGGAGTGGCCTGACTAGCAGGCAAAACCCGCACAACTTCCTCGCAGCAGACCGGGTCAGAGCAGGGTCAGTTGCTCCTGGCGAAGTGGCACGTCGGCGTCGGCGCCCGCGGGCAGGCTGCCGCCCGGCCACCGGGCATCGCCGTCCGCCGAGGGTTTCGGGGCCATGTCGTGCCTGCGGAGCAGGGGCGCGATGCGGGTGGCGAGGGCGCGGCGGTAGCGGATGTCGGCGTTGGTCCCGCGGCCGTACACGCGCCGGTAGAGCGGGACCAGGGCCGGGTGTTCGCGCGCCAGCCAGGCGGCGAACCACTCGCGGGCGCCGGGGCGCAGGTGTAGCGGCAGCACGGTCACCCCGGTCGCGCCCGCGGCGGCGATCTCGGCGAGCAGGGCGTCCAACTGGGCCACGGTGTCGGTGAGTCCGGGCAGGACGGGTGCGACGAACACGCCGCAGGGCAGGCCCGCGTCGGTGATTCGGCGGACGAGTTCCAGCCGCGCCTGCGGACTGGCGGTGCCCGGTTCGAGGCTGTGCTGCAGGTCGCGGTCGAGCAGGGCGATCGACACGCCGAGGCCGACTGAGACATCCCTGCTGACGGCGGCGAGCAGCGGCAGGTCGCGGGAGAGCACGGTGCCCTTGGTCAGGATGGAGAACGGGGTGCCCGACCCGGCCAGGGCGCGGATGATGCCGGGCATCAGCGCGTAGCGCCCCTCCGCGCGCTGGTACGGGTCGGTGTTGGTGCCCATGGCCACGTGCTCGCGGGTCCACCGCGGCGAGCGCACCTGGCGGGCGAGCACCTCGGCGGCGTTGACCTTGACCACGATCTGGCTGTCGAAGTCGGCGCCCGCGTCGAGATCGAGGTAGGTGTGGGATTTGCGGGCGAAACAGTTGTGGCTGACCACGCCGTTGGCGATGAAGTCGCCGGTGCCGGTCGTGAGGTCGAACAGGGGCAGGTCGAGCCCCAGGGGCTCCACGGCGACCACGCCGAGCCGGGCCGCCGACTTCACCGCCGCGCCGTCGACCGTGCGCTTCGCGGTGATCGCCGGGTCGACGGTGTGGAACAGGCGCAGGTGCTCGGCGAGGCCGCCGTCGACCCGGACGCACCGTTTGCCGTCCGGGGCCCGGCGCTGCTCCACCGCGTGCTGGAAACCGAAGGCGCCCAACGCTTCCCGCACCGCGGCGAGGGTGCGGCCGCCCAAGTTCGGCAGTCGCACGATGCGGTGCGCGAAGGTGCCGTCCGCGTCGAACACGCCCGCGAGCAGGCCCTTGCGCCACTCGTCGGTGGGCAGCCGCGGCCACTCGATCGGCAGGCTCAGCGGGAGGTCGCCGGTGAGGTACTCGGCGACGCGGACACCGACCTGCTCCGGCGGGGTCGGACCGCCGTCGCCGCGGGCGATGCCGCACAGGTAGCCGCGGCGGTAGTCGGCGGTGTCCTTGGGCGGCGCGGCGAACCGGCCGGTGCCCATCAGTTTGTTGCCGGTGGTCAGGTGGGGGCGTCTGCCAGGGCCGGACACGACCCCGGTGACGTGCTTCCAGCCGCGCTCGGTGAGGAACCGGTGGTCGCCGCTGGCGATGAGCTGGGTGCCGTCCTGCAGGGTGACCCGGTACGCGGGTTTGACGGTGCTCCAGTGGTCGCGGACGTCGGTGGGCACGTAGTGCCGGTAGCTGCCGCGCCGCTCGGTGCCGTAGACCACGTCGCCGACGCGCAGGTCGGCGATCGGCTTGGTGGTGCCGTCGGCCATCAGCACCGGGGTGTCGCCGTGCAGGCAGTAGCTGCACGCGTGCGAACAGCCCCGATACGGGTTGACCGTCCACCGGAACGGCATCGGCGAATCGCCGGGGACCCGGTTGAGTACGGACTTGGCCCGCACCTCGTGGAACACCATCCCGGCGAACTCCGGCGTCCGCACACTGCGCACCAGTCCTGGCAGGCCGGGTAGGGCCTGCTCGTCGCTCGCGGCCACCCGCTGTCCGTCCCATCGCACCTCCCTAGTCGAACACATGTTCGAACAAGGCGCAACCTCGTCACCTCGGACGGGCTCCGGTATGACACTAGCTCGCAGAATTGGCGGCGAAGTGTCACAAATCGAGGTGCGCATGCCGGAGGTCATCGTCGTCGGCGCGGGGATCGTGGGCGCGAGCGTCGCCTATCACCTTGCCGAGGCGTGCTGGGTTACCCACGCGGGCGGCGCGGGCAGGCTGCTCGCCGCCCGGATACTCGACACCGGGGAGTACTCGGTGGACCCGGATCGACTCTGCCCCAACCGGTTCGAGGACTGGGACGCCGACCGGATCAGCGCCGCCGCGCTGCGCCACTACCGAGGGATCTACGACACGCACTGACGGCGCCCTGACAGGATGCACGGGTGGACGACTGGGAGACCCAACCGATCCCGCGTGTCCGCGAGGCCCGGCACGCCAAGGCGGAGGAGCCGCGCGGGCAAGGGCAGAAGCACCGCCACGGGCACGGACACAGCCACGGGCACGGTCCGGTCGAGCCCGCGTCTCGGCCGGTGCGCAGGTTGCTGGGCCTGCTGCTGGCCCCGTTCGCGCTGGCCGCCGCGGTGGGCATGGTGCTGCTGTTCCCCTTCGGCGACGGCCCGACCGGCGTCGGGAACAACCAGCAGCCCGTGCTCGGCACCGTCACCGCGGCCGAGTCCGGGCCGTGCGCGGGCGGCGGCGAGGATCTCTGCCTCACGGTGACCGTGGTGATGTCCGACGGACGCGCGGCGGGCAGCGACATCCGCACCGCCGTGCCGCTGGAGCCGAGTACGCCGCGGTTCTCCGTCGGCGACGACGTCGTGCTCTCCTACAGCGGCGGAGACCCGCTCAGCGGCCAGTCCTACCAGCTCGTCGACTTCCAGCGCGGCACCCCGCTGGCGCTGCTGGCGGCGCTGTTCGCGGTCGCGGTGCTGATCCTGGGGCGGTGGCAGGGGCTCAAGGCGCTGGCGGCGCTGGGCCTGAGCTTCGCGGTGCTGCTGCTGTTCGTGCTGCCCGCGATCATCGGCGGCGAGAACCCGCTGCTGGTCGCGATCGCGGGCGCGGGTGTGATCATGTTCGTGGTGCTCTACCTGACCCACGGCCTGTCCGCGCGGACCTCGACCGCGGTGCTCGGCACGATGGTCAGCCTCGCGCTCATCGGCCTGCTCAGCGCGCTGTTCGCCGCGGCGGCCCAGCTCACCGGCCTGGACGAGGACACCGCCACCCTCGTCGGCACGCTGGGCCAGGGCATCGACACCCGCGGCCTGCTGCTCGCGGGCATCGTGATCGGCGCGCTGGGGGTGCTCGACGACGTCACCGTCACCCAGACGAGCGCGGTGTGGGAGTTGCGCGCGGCGAACCCGGCGCTGGGGTGGCGCGAGCTGTACGCGGCGGCCCTGCGCATCGGCCGCGACCACGTCTCGTCGGCGGTGAACACGCTGGTCATGGCGTATGCGGGCGCGGCACTGCCGGTGCTGCTGTACTCGTCGATCTCGGGGGTCGGGCTGGGCGCGATCCTGGGTTCGCAATCGATCGCGCAGGAGATCGTGCGCACCCTGGTGGGCAGCATCGGGCTGGTGGCGGCGGTGCCGATCACCACGGCGGTGGCCGCGCTGGTCGCCGTCCGCGAACCGGCGCGGGTGTCCTGACCAGCGACGTTGTGCGACCGTAACAATGCGCGGGGATCATGGGGCGATGGTGGTACGTCGGGTGCGGGTGGGCTGCGAGTTCGGGTATCTGGCCGAGATCGACACGCCGACGGTGTTCCAGGTGCGGCCCCGGCACGAGGACCCGGTGACGGTGCGGAGCGAGCGGTCCTCGGTCGAGCCGGAGGTGGGCAGCCGCGGCTACACCGACCTCTACGGCAACTCCTGCCTGCGGCTGATCCTGCCCGCGGGCCGGTCCAGCTTCCACTACGAGGCGCTGGTCGACGTGCCCGACGCGACCGAGGACGCCGACCCGGACGCGCCGGAGCTGCCGCCCGAGGCCCTGCCCGACGACGTGCTGATCTACACCCTGCCCAGCCGCTACTGCCTGCCAGACATGCTCGGCGACGAGGCGTGGTCGCGCTTCGGCGGCACGGCGACCGGCCACCGCCGCGTCCAGGCGATCTGCGACCACGTGCACGAGCACCTGGAGTTCCGCTACGGCAGCACCACCGCGCAGTCGACAGCGGCCGACGTCAACACCTCCGGCTTCGGCGTGTGCCGCGACTTCACCCACCTGGCCATCTCGTTCTGCCGGTCGCTGAACATCCCGGCGCGCTACGTCTTCGGCTACCTGCCCGACATCGACGTGGACCCCGAGCCGGTGCCGATGGACTTCGCCGCGTGGATGGAGGTCTGGCTCGGCGGCCGCTGGTGGACCTTCGACCCGCGCAACAACCGCAGGCTCAAGGGCCGCGTCGTCATCGGCCGCGGCCGGGACGCCTCCGACGTGGCGATGGCGACCACCTTCGGCGCGCCCGTCCTGGAATCGATGGTCGTGCACGCCGAGGAGGTCCCCCGGTGACGATCGACCGCGCGCCGCTGCTCGACCACCGCGGCCTCGACCTGGAGTCGGCCCGTCGGATCACCTACCGGATCGAGCAGAGCTTCCGCTACGACTACGACGCGCCGGTCGAGGCCGTGCTGCAGCGGCTGGTCGTGGTGCCGCCGGTCCGCCACGGCGACCTGCACCGACGCGCGCACCGGGTGGACGTGACCGGCGCGGCCACCCGGCGCGAGGTGCGCCGCGACGCCGCGGGCAACACCATCGTGCGCGTCCACGCGGCGCGGGTCGAGCGCAGCGTCGAGTTCCGCGTCACCGCCGTCCTCGAACGGGTCCGCGGAGACGGGCCGCCGGTGCTGCCCGCCGCCGCGTTGACCGACCCGCGGCTGCTGCGCCCCACCAGGCTCACCGCCGCCGACGACCGGCTCCGCGCCCTGGCCGCCGACCTCGCGGGCGACGGCGCCCGGGGGCTCGACCTGGCCGAGCGGATCTGCGCGGAGGTCCACGAGGCGGTCGCCTACGAGCACGGCGTGACGACCGTGCGAACCACGGCCGCCGAGGCGCTGGCGGGCGGGCGCGGGGTCTGCCAGGACACCGCGCACCTGATGCTCGCGCTGTGTCACCTGGTCGGGCTGCCCGCCCGCTACGTGTCCGGGCACCTGCTCGGTCAGGGCGGCACGCACGCCTGGGTCGAAGTCCTCGTCCCGGACGACGGCGCGGCGGTGGCCGTGCCATTCGACCCGTGCCACGGCAGGCGGGCGGACAGCGGCTACGTCACCGTCGCGACCGGCCGCGACTACGCCGACGTGGCGCCGACCTCGGGCTCCTACGTCGGCGCGCCGGGCGGCAGGTTGACCACCAGCCGCCAGGTCGGCGTGATCGCCGTCGCCGCCTGAACCCCGCTACGCCTGGGGCTGCGTGATGTTGACCATCCAGCCGATGCCGAACCGATCGGTGCACGACCCGAACTCGTCGCCCCACATCTGCTTCTCCATGGGGACCGACACGGTGCCCTCCGCGGAAAGCTTCGCCCAGTAGCCGCGCAGCTCGTCGGCGTCGTCGCCGCTCAGGCTCACCGCGATGTTGGTCCCCGGGCTGTGCTCCATCCCGGGCGGGGTGTCGGCGGCCATGAGTGTGAAGCCGCTCTCGGTCTCCAGCATGCCGTGCATGATCTGGTCGGCTCCCGGGGCGTCCTGGTCGCCGAACTGGCCGAAGGTGTTCAGTACCAGGGTGCCGCCGAGGACACCCTGGTAGAACTCCATCGCCTGCCGCGCGTCGCCCGCAAAGCTGATGTAGGGGTTGAGACGGGTAGCCATCGTGTTGCTCCTCTTGGTCGTGACAAGGGGATCAACCTTACCCGCCTGCCTCAGCAGGCTTTGATCCAACTGCACTCCACGTCGAAGCGAAGGTCCTGGTCTGTCCGCGGGGCGGGGACCACCGCGATCCTGGCCTGGCCCGCGCGGTCGCTCGCCAGCCGCACGGCGACGGCGTCTTCGAGCGGGCGGGCCGACCGGAGGGTGTTGTTGCTGATCATCGAGAACACCAGGGGCACGCCGTCCGCGGTGCGCACGTAGCCGGACAGCGCGCTGACGCCGGTCAGGGAGCCGGTCTTGGCGTGGACGTTGCCGGTGGCCGCGGTGTCGCGCATCCGGTTGCGCAGCGTGCCGCCGACCAGCCGGTCGGGCACGCCCGCGACCGGGAGCGCGTCGTACCAGGTCTGGAACCACGGCTTGGTCTTGGCCGCGATCAGCAGCGCGGCCACCTGGTCCGGCGCCACCTGGTCCATTCTGGACAGTCCCGAACCGTCCACAAGCGACAGTGCGGCCGGGTCGACGCCCAGCCCGCCGAGCTTGGCCGAGATGGCCCGCACCCCGGCGCGCCAACTCCCCTCGCCGTAGGCCACGCGGCCCGCGGTCTTGACCAGGATCTCGGCGTGCATGTTGTTGCTGAGCTTGAGGAACGGCACCAACAACCGCGCCAGCGGCATCGACGTGTGCTCGCCGAGCGACTCGGCGTTCGCCGGGGTGGCGCCGACGCCGGTACCGCCGATGACCCGGACCCCGTGCCGCGTCAGCGCGTCGGCGAACAGGGAGCGGACCAGTCCGGTCGGCTCCCACACCGTGCTCCACTCCGACTCGACAGCGCCCCCGGCGGGGATGGCGCCGCGCACGCTGATCACGTTGGTGCCGTGCTGCCGCTCGACGGACACCGTCGACGCCGAGCCGGGCTGACCGGTCACCGCGGTGCTGTCGATGGTGACGTAACCGGTCGGCGGCTCGGTCGTGACCGTCGCCCGAGCGCCCGCCGCCCCCGGGGCGACCTTCACGATGATCGACCCGGCGTCGTAGTCGGTGTCCGGGGAGACGGTCAGCGCGGAAATCTGGCCGTTGTAATAGTACGGCTCGTCGTCCCACGCCCAGCCGGTACCCAGCCGCACGGCGTCGAACCAGGTGTCGTCGGCGAGCAGCTTGCCGCGCACCAGCTTGATCCCACCGGCCGCGACCTTGGCGGCCAGCGCGTCGTAGTCGGCGGCGAGCATGGTCGGGTCGCCGGTCCCGCGCAGGTACAGATCCCCGGCCAGGACCCCGCCGCGCGCCCGCCCGGTCGCGAGCACACTGGTGCCGAACCGGTAATCGGGCCCGATGGTGTCGAGGATGGCGGCCGAGCTGATCAACTTGCCGTTGGACGCGGGCTGGCCGCGCTTGCCGCTTCCGCTGGAGAACACGACCGCGCCGGTGTCCGCGTGCCGGACCACCAGGCCCACGTCGGCGCCCGCCACGCTCGGGTCGTTGACGATCGCGCTGAGGTCCCGGGCGAGGGTGTCCTCGGCCTGCGCGGACGCGTCGGTCGCCAGATCGGACGCGGGCACCGCGGCGAACAGGACGGCGGCGAGCGCCAAGGCGTACACCCGTGATCTGGGCATCGAGACTCCTCCAGGAGGACGGCGAAACCGTTCGCCGAACAGTCTCCACATAATCGACCGGTCTGTGAAGTTCTCACGGACCCGGGGTCACCGCAGGCCCGCGACGAACCGGGTGACGGCGTCCGGCTTGAGCCGCTGCGCGAGCTTGCCCTGCGGCGCGACCGACGCGAGCTGGAACAGCGGCCGGTCCGGCGCCGCCGCACCCCTGGCCTCGGCCCGCAGTTGCGCGACGAGCAACTCGGAGAACACCAGGCCCGCGGTGTTGTCGCTGCCCACCAGGGCGTTCGCGAGCCTGCGCAGCGCCAGGATGCCCAGCTCGCGTCCGCCGGTACCGGAGTACACCGCCAGCGACAGGTTGATCGAGCGCCTGCGCTCGCCGACGAGCAGGCCGATCGTGCGCATCCCGCGGACGTCGGTGACCAGCAGCTCGATGCGGTCGGCGCGGTGCAGATCGACGGTCTTGGTGCCGATGGTCCTGGCGACGATCGTGTGGCCCCGCAGCCAGATCCGTCGCCGCGCGGACGCCCACGTCAGCACGCCGAGCAGCAGCGCCACCACGCCCGCGGTGACCAGGCCCGCCGTGCGCCCGGCGATCAGGCCGACGATGCCGCCCACCGCGGCGCCGAAGAGCAGGGCGACGAGCGCGGACACCCAGCCGCGGCGGCGGGACGCGGGCTCGGCCAGCGTCAGCGGGATGCGGTCGGGCTCGGGCGGCGGCGTGCTCAGATCCCTCGCCCCCGGCCGCGGTGCGCCGACGCGGGGTCGGTCAGATCGATCATGCCGGTGAGGAACGGGTTGCTCGCCCGCTCCCGGCCGATGGTGGACGCCGGGCCGTGGCCGGGGAGCACCACGGTGTCGTCCGCGAGCGGCAACACCTTGGTGCGCAAGGACTTCGTCATGTCCGCCATCGACCCGCCGGGCAGGTCGGTGCGGCCGATCGAGCCCGCGAACAGGGTGTCGCCGGAGAACAGGAGCTGCCCGCCCTCGTCGGTGGCCGAGCGGAACGTCACCGATCCCAGGGTGTGCCCGGGGGTGTGGTCGACGGTCATCAACAGCCCGGCCAGGTCCAACTCGGCGCCGTCGGTCATCTCCTTGACCTCGCGGGGCTCGCGCATCCGCAGCCCGCCGAAGAACGCCGCCGACTCGGCGCTCAGGCCGCGCAGCGGGTCGCTGAGCATGTAGCGGTCCTCGGGGTGGATCCAGGCGGGCACGTCGTTGCCGTCGCAGACGGGCGCGACCGAGAAGGTGTGGTCGAGGTGGCCGTGCGTCAGCAGCACCGCGACCGGCGACAACCGGTGCTTGCGCAGCGCCGCCGCGAGCGGCTCCTCGGCCTCCTGGCCGGGGTCGATGATCACGCATTGAGCGCCTTCGGCAGGCGCCACGACGAAACAGTTGGCCTGGAAGGCTCCGGTCGGAAAGCCGACTACGAGCACGGGTGAACCTCCGGTCGGCGGATTCTTGGCTGCTTCTCAGCCTAGTAGCCGGTACCACCACACGGTTCTTACCGGGGTCCCCCATAGACTGCCCGCCTGCCAGGGAACGTGTGAGGTCAGGGAGGGTGCAGGGTGCCGAGCAACGAGCAGCGCCGCGAGGCGGCCAAGCGCAAGCTGGAGCGCCAGCTCGCCAACAGGGCCGAGCGCGCCCGCAAGCGGCGGATCTTCGGCGTCGTGTTCACCGTGGCAGGCGTGGTCGCCGTCGTCGGCGTCATCTACTGGCTGGCCAACATCGGCGATGATGGCGACACGCCGACCGACGCCGCCGCCCAGCAGTCCACCGAGCCCGAGGTCAAGCCGGACATCCCGGCGAGCATCCCGACCGAGCTGGCCCCCGCGCCCAAGCGCCCGACGCCGCTGCCCGCCAAGGCCACCTGCGCGTACCCGGCCTCGGCCGAGCCCGCCGCGAAGCCCGCCCAGCTCCCGCCGACCGCCGACATCTCCGCCGAGGGCACCGTCGGCGCCAGCATCGCGATGGCCGCGGGCGAGGTCAAGGTCACCCTCGACCGCGCGCTCGCGCCGTGCACGGTGAACAGCTTCGTCAGCCTGGCCAAGCAGGGCTACTTCAACGACACCACCTGCCACCGGCTCACCACCGAGGGCCTGCAGGTGCTGCAGTGCGGCGACCCGTCGGGCAGCGGCAACGGCGGCCCCGGCTACAGCTTCGACGACGAGGTCTTCCCCGAGCTGAAGTACGGCCGCGGCATCCTGGCGATGGCGAACTCGGGCAAGAACCCGGAGACCAACAAGGGCACCAACGGCAGTCAGTTCTTCATCGTCTACGGCACCGCCGCCACCCTCCCGCCCGACTACACCGCGTTCGGCACGCTCGACGCCGACAGCGTCAAGAAGATCGATGAGATCGCCAAGGCAGGCACCATCTCCCAGGGCAACCCGGGCGACGGGAAGCCGACCAACCCGGTGAAGATCACCGGCGTGACGATCGCGGGCTGAGTGTGGTTCGGGTCGCGCTGACCGGGCTCTTGGCGGTCGCGGTGGTCGGCTGCTCGTCGACCGTCGCGGGCAGCCCGGTCGGGCGCGACACCACGGCCACCCGTCCGCCGACCACGGCTGCCACGCCGAAGGTCAGGCCAGACGTCCCCGCGCGCATCCCGACCGAGCAGGCCCCGGCGCCCATGCGCCCGACACCGCTGCCCGCCACGGCCACCTGCGCGTACCCGGCCTCGGCCAAGCCCGCGGCGAAGCCCGCCCAGGCGCCGCCGACCGCCGACGTCTCGGCCGAAGGCACTGTCGGCGCGACCATCCGCTTCGCGGCGGGCGCGGTCGAGATCACTCTCGACCGCGCCCTCGCGCCGTGCACGGTGAACAGCTTCGTCAGCCTCGCCAAGCAGGACTACTTCGACGACACCGGCTGTCATCGCCTCACCACCAACGCCGGCCTGCAGGTGCTCCAGTGCGGCGACCCGACGGGCACCGGCACGGGTGGCCCCGGCTACAGCTTCGAAGACGAGGTCTTCCCGGAGCTGAAGTACGGCCGGGGAATGCTCGCGATGGCCAACGCGGGCAAGGGGACCAACGGCAGCCAATTTTTCGTCGTCTACGGCGACGCCGAGATCCCGCCGAACTACACCGTCTTCGGCACCCTCGACGCGGACGACATGACGACGATCGACAAGATCGCCAAGGCGGGCACCACCTCGCAGAACGGTCCAGGCGACGGCGAACCCGCGAACCCGGTGAAGATCACCGACGTCACGATCGCGGGCTGAGCGTGCTCCGGGTCGCCCTGGCCGGGTTCCTCGCAGTCGCGCTGGTCGGCTGCTCATCGACCACCGCGGGCAGCCCGGTCGGGCGCGGCACCCCGACCACCGCCACCACGACCACCGCCACCACGACCGCGCGCCCGTCGACCACGTCTGCCTCCGCGACCGGGAAGCGGTGCACGTTCCGCAAGCAAGGCTCGGCCCCGCAAGGCCGCGACGTGGGCACGCCGCCGGAGCGCGCGGCGGACAAGCCCGCCACCGTCACGCTGACGACCAACCTGGGCGCCATCGCCATCACCCTGACGACGGACAAGACGCCCTGCACCACCCGCAGCTTCGCCTTCCTCGCCGACAAGAAGTACTTCGACGACACGCCATGCCACCGGCTGACGGCGTCGCCGAGCCTGAAGGTGCTCCAGTGCGGCGACCCGACCGGCCGGGGCACCGCGGGCCCCGGCTACACCGTGCCCGACGAGAACCCGACCGACCTGGCACCCGCAGGCACCGCCGCGCGCTATCCGCGCGGCACCGTCGCGATGGCCAACACCGGGCAGCCGAACAGCGGCGGCAGCCAGTTCTTCCTCGTCCACGCCGACTCGACGCTCCCGCCGACCTACGCGGTGTTCGGCACCGTGGACGACGCCGGACTCACCGTCCTCGACAAGGTCGCGGCGGGCGGCATCACCCCGCAGCGCGGCGACGAGGACGGGGCGCCGACGGTGCCGATCAAGATCCAGCGCGCTGTCGTGGGTACCTGACACACTCCCGGCCACAGCGCGCCCATCGGACGTCAGGAGGCCGAGGTGACCCGGTAGACGTCGTAGACGCCCTCGACGCTGCGGACCGCTTTGAGCACGTGTCCGAGGTGCTTGGGGTCGCCCATCTCGAACGAGAACCGGCTGACCGCGACCCGGTCGCGCGAGGTGGTGACCGAGGCGGACAGGATGTTGACCCGCTCGTCGGCCAGCACCTTCGTGACGTCCGAGAGCAGCCGGTGCCGGTCGAGGGCCTCGACCTGGATGGCGACCAGGAACACCGACGACTCCGACGGGGCCCACTCGACCGGGAGCAGCCGCTCCGGTGAGCCGAGCAGTTCGTCGGCGTTGGTGCAGTCGGTGCGGTGCACACTGACACCGCCGCCGCGGGTGACGAAGCCCAGGATGTCGTCGCCGGGGACCGGCGTGCAGCAGCGGGCGAGCTTGACCCAGATGTCGCTGGCGTCCTTGACGATGACGCCCGCGTCGCCCGAGCTGCGCCGGCGGGTGATGGTGGACGGGGTGGAACGCTCGGCCAGCTCCTCCTCGGCGTGCTCGACCCCGCCGAGCAGCGCGACCAGTCGCTGGACGACGTGCCGGGCGGAGGTGTGGCCCTCGCCCACGGCCGCGTACAGCGCGCTGACCTCCGGGTAGCGCAGCTCGCGGGCCAGCGCGGTGACCGAGTCGGCGGACACCAGCCGCTGCATGGGCAGGCCGACCCGGCGAACCTCCTTGGTGATCGAGTCCTTGCCCGCCTCGATCGCCTCTTCCTTGCGCTCCTTGGCGAACCACTGCTTGATCTTGGCCCGGGCCCGCGGCGACGCGGCGAACCCGAGCCAGTCGCGGCTGGGTCCGGCGCCCTCGGCCTTCGAGGTGAAGATCTCGATGACCTCGCCGTTCTCCAGCGTGCGCTCCAGCGCGACGAGCCTGCCGTTGACCCGCGCGCCGATGCAGCGGTGGCCGACCTCGGTGTGCACGGCGTAGGCGAAGTCGACCGTCGTGGAGCCCGCGGGCAGGGTCACCACGTCGCCCTTGGGGGTGAAGACGAAGATCTCCCGGACGGCCAGGTCGTAGCGCAGCGCCTCCAGGAACTCGCCGGGGTCGGCGGCCTCGCGCTGCCAGTCGAGGAGCTGGCGCATCCACGCCATCTCGTCCACCTCGACGCCCGAGTGAGTGCCCTTGGTCTCCTTGTAGCGCCAGTGCGCCGCGATGCCGTACTCGGCGGTCCGGTGCATCTCGTGCGTGCGGATCTGCACTTCCAGCGGCTTGCCGTCGGGGCCGATCACCGTGGTGTGCAGCGACTGGTAGACCCCGAACCGGGGCTGGGCGATGTAGTCCTTGAACCGGCCGGGCATCGGCTGCCACAGCGCGTGCACCACGCCCATCGCGGCGTAGCAGTCGCGCACGTCGTCGACCAGGATGCGCACGCCGACCAGGTCGTGGATGTCGTCGAAGTCGCGGCCCCGGACGATCATCTTCTGGTGGATCGAGTAGTAGTGCTTCGGCCTGCCCTCGACCTTCGCGCTGATCCGCGAGCCGTCGAGGTCGGCGCCGAGCCGGGTGACCACGGTCTGCAGGTAGGTGTCGCGCGAGGGCGCCCGGTTGGCCACCAGCCGCACGATCTCGTCGTACTTCTTCGGTTGCAGGATGGCGAACGCGAGATCCTCCAGCTCCCACTTGACCGTGGCCATGCCGAGCCGGTGCGCCAGGGGGGCCAGCACCTCCAGCGTCTCGCGCGCCTTCTTGGCCTGCTTCTCCGGCGGGAGGAAGCGCATGGTGCGCCTGTTGTGCAGCCGGTCGGCGAGCTTGATGACCAGCACCCGCGGGTCGCGGGCCATCGCGATCACCATCTTGCGGATGGTCTCGGCCTCGGCGGCCGAGCCGAGCTGGACCTTGTCGAGCTTGGTGACGCCGTCGACCAAGTGGCCGACCTCGTCGCCGAAGTCGGCGCGCAGCCGGTCGATGGAGTACTCGGTGTCCTCGACGGTGTCGTGCAGCAGGGCGGCCACCAGCGTGGTGGTGTCCATGCCCAGCTCGGCGAGGATGGTCGACACGGCCAGCGGGTGGGTGATGTACGGGTCGCCGGACTTGCGCCGCTGGCTGCGGTGCATCTCCTCGGCCACGTCGTAGGCGTGCTGCAGCAGCGCCAGATCGGCCTTGGGGTGCAGCTCGCGGTGCACGGCGGCGAGCGGTTCGAGAACCTGCTTGACCGGCGCGGCGCGCTGCGCGGTGATCCGGCGGGCGAGGCGCGCGCGGACCCGGCGGGTGGCCGAGGGCTGCCTACCCGCAGGGGTCTGCGGTTCGGCCCCGGTCGCCCCGGCCGCACCTGTCTCCACCTCGTGGGTCACCCATGCTCCCGTCGGCGCACTATTCCCCGGGTCACGAACGCGGCCCGCGACTTGAGAATAACGCCGGAACGGACCGCGAACGTGCGGTGGGGCGACGAACCGCCCTCGTCAGACGACGAGCAACGACCGCACGGTATGCCCGGCGAGTCGCCCCCGACCGCCCAACGCGGCGATCTCCACGACGACGGCCACCGCGGCCACCTCGGCTCCCGCCCGCTCGACCAGACCGCACGCCGCGGCCACGGTACCGCCCGTGGCGAGCACGTCGTCCACCACCACGACCCGCTCGCCCGGCACCACGACGTCGGCGGGCAACTCCAGGGTGGCGGTGCCGTACTCCAGGTCGTAGGTGATCCGGTCGGCCACGGCGGGCAGCTTGCCGGGCTTGCGCACCAGCACCACGCCGTACCCGTGCGCGGCGGCCATCGCGGCACCGAACAGGAACCCGCGGGCCTCGACCGCGACGAGCGTGCGCACGCCGTCGGGCACGGCCGCCGCGAGCGCGTCGGTGACCGCGCGGAACGCGTCCCGGTCGGCGAGCATCGGGCTCAGGTCGCGGAACAGGACGCCCGGCTCGGGGAAGTCGGCGACTTCCCGGACGAGACCGAGCGCCCTGTCCAGTGGACTGTCGACCACGGTCAGCGGCGCTTCTTGCCGCTGGGCTTGCCCGCGGGCTTGCGCCGCGCGTCGCTCGCCTTCGGGATGCGGCCGGGGATGCTGGAGGCCACCGCCATGGCCTTCTCCCGACGCAGTTCCGCGCCGAGCGCGTCGTCGTCGGACAGGTCCAGCTCGCCATCGGCGTTGGCCGCCGCCGCCGCCTCGGTGCGGCGAGCCTGGTTGGCCCGGCGCTGCGCGACCCGGTCGGCCTGTTGTTTGAACTTGGGCTCGGTGAGCTTGAAGTCGACCAGCATCGGCGTGGCCAGGTAGATCGAGGACAGAATGGCCACGAGCATGCCGGTGAGCTGGACCAGCGCGAGGTCCTGCAGCGTGCCGACGCCGAGCAGGCCGACGCCGACCGCGAGCAGGCCGATGACCGGCAGCAGCGCGATGAGCGCGGTGTTGATCGACCGCATCAGGGTCTGGTTCAGCGCCAGGTTCGCGGCCTCGGCATACGTTCGGCGGGTGAGGCCGAGGATGCCGCGGGTGTTCTCCTTGACCTTGTCGAACACCACCACCGTGTCGTAGAGCGAGAAGCCGAGGATGGTGAGCAGGCCGATCACCGTGGCCGGGCTGACCTCGAAGCCGATGAGCGAGTACACGCCCGCGGTGACGATGATGTCGTGCAGCAGCGCGATCAGCGCCGAGATCGCCATCCACTTCTCGAAGTACAGCGCCAGGAAAATCGTCACCAGCACCAGGAACACGCCGAGCGCGATCAGCGCCTGACGGGAGATCTCCCCGCCCCAGGAGCCGGACACGGCGCTGTCGCTGATCTGCGCGACGCTCGCCGTGCCGCCCGGCGGCTGCGGCCGCAACTGCTCGAACAAGGCGGCCTTGACCTGCCGGACCTGCTCGACCGTGAGCGCCTCGGACTTGATCTGGATGGTCGCGTTGGCCCCGGTGCCCACCGACTGGACCGACGCGGGTTCCTTGTTCAGCGTGCTGGTGAACACCTGCTCGACGCGCTCGGTGGTGATCTGGCCGCTCGCGGCTGCCGCGGGGAGCTGGATCTTGGTGCCGCCCTCGAAGTCGATGCCGAGGTTGAACCAGCGGATCGAGATCGACGCGATGCAGATCAGCAGCAGACCGCCGAAGATCAGGTACCAGCGCTTGCGCTTGCCGACGATGTCGAACGCGCCCGTGCCGGAGTAGAGCCGGTCGAACACGCTGTGCTTGCGGCCGTCTCCGGTGTCTCCGGTGCTGGAGAGCGGGCTGCCGGTGACCGTGGTGGGGTCTTGGGACTCTTTGCCGGTCACGTCACACTTCCTTCGCGGCGGTGCCCGCGGCGACCCGCGCGGCGCGCTGGGTGGCGGCGGACCGCTGGACGCCGCCGAGGCCGGAGAGCTTCGAGTTGGACAACAGCTTCGTCTTCGAGCCGAGCGCGACCAGCGGGTGGGTCACCAGGAACACCACGATCAGGTCGAGCACGGTCGACATGCCCAGGGTGAACGCGAAGCCCTTCACCTGGCCGACGGCGAGCACGTAGAGCACCGCGGAGGCCAGGAAGCTGACCGCGTCGGCGGACAGGATGGTGCGCCGCGAGCGGATCCACGCGCGGGGCACGGCGGAGCGGAAGGTGCGACCCTCGCGGACCTCGTCCTTGAGTCGTTCGAAGAAGATCACGAACGAGTCCGCCGTGATGCCGATCGCGACGATGAAGCCCGCGATGCCCGCGAGGTCGAGGGTAAACCCGATCCAGCGGCCGAGCAGCACCAGGAACGCGTAGACGACCACGCCGGAGAGCACCAGCGACAGGATCGTCAGCACGCCGAGCAGCCGGTAGTAGAGCAGGCAGTAGACGAACACCAGCGCCAGGCCGATGCCGCCCGCGATCAGGCCCGCCTCCAGCGAGGCCAGCCCCAGCGTCGCGGATACCGTCTCGGCCTCGGAGGACTCGAAGGACAGCGGCAGCGAGCCGAACTTCAGCACGTTGGCGAGCTTCTGCGCCTCGGCCTGCTTGAAGCCGCCCTCACCGCCGGTGATCCGGGTGTCGCCGTTGATGGCGCCCTGGATGGTCGGCGCGGAGACGACCTCGGTGTCGAGCACGAACGCGGCCCGCTCCTGGATGTGGGTCGCGGTGTAGTCCGACCAGATCGACGCGCCGGTCGACTTGAAGCTGACGCTGACCACGAAGCCGACACCCTGCGGGTCGGCCGCGGAGGTCGCGTTGCTGATCTCGGTGCCCTCCAGGAACGACGGGCCGAGGATGAACTTCTCCACCCCGTCCTGGTCGCACGCGGCGAGCGGCCTGGCGGGGTCGTCGTTGCCGACGAGCGGGTCGGCCTGGCCGGGGGCGCAGTTCAGGGTGGCCAGCGCGGCCTCCTGGGTCGCCTGGTCCGCGGGGACGTCGGTGCCGTCCGGGCCCTTGCCGGGCGCCAGCCTCGGGTCCTGGCGGCACGCCTTGGCCGCGGTGATCAGCTCCGGGCCTCGGTTGCCGGAGTCCTTGAGCAGGTCGCTGTAGGCCGAGCACGGCGTCGCGGCGGCGGGTGGCTGGGCGGCGGGCGGCTGCGCCGGGGTGGTCGCGGGCGGCTGCGCCTGCGCGGGCAGCGGCCTGCCCTGCGGCGCGGCGGAGGTCGGCGGGCCACTGGCCGGGGCGGGCGCCGTCGAGCCCGCGGGCGCTGTCGGCGGGGTGGAGCCCGCGGGGGGCACCTGTCCGGTCTGCTCCGGCGCGGCGGCGCCGACGGCCCCGATGACCGGGCGGAACCGGAGCTGCGCGGTCTGCCCGAGGTCCTTGGCCTTCTCGCCGTTCTCCCCCGGCACCGTGATCACGATGTTGTTGCCGTCGAGCACGACCTCCGCGCCGCTGACGCCGGTGCCGTTGACCCGGGTCTCGATGATCTCGCGGGAGAGGTTGAGCGACTCCTTCGACGGCGGCTCACCGGTCTCGGTGCGGGCCGTCAGGGCCACTCGGGTACCGCCCTGCAGGTCGATGCCCAACTTGGGGGTCGCCTTGCCGTCCCCGGTGAAGAACACCAGGGCGTAGAGCGCGGCGACGACTGCTACGAAGAACGCCAGATAGCGTCCTGGGCGGATCTGCCCGGCCGGTGGTGCCACGGTCGGTCCGTCTCCTCGGCTCGCTCGGATGCGCGCGGGTCTCGCGCGCGACACGGTGTCGTGGGTGACAACGGTCTCTGCTGATGGTCATGACACTGCGCCCGCACCCGCGTTACACATGTGGGTGAGGGCGCAGCGTACCGCTTGGCAAGTGAACCCGGTGTTGCCCGGGTCACTCCGCGCCAGTCGGCTCGGGCCCAGGGTCACGGCCCGGCCGGGAGGTCAGTTCTTGCCGTGCTCCAGCGGCGGCGCGACCTCGGCCTTGGATTCGGTGGATTCGGCCGGGATCGACTCGTGGTCGGTCAGCTCGTCGTCGTCCTCGTCCACGTCGGGGCCGATCTTCTCGCGCACGGCCTGGCGCAGCCAGGTCGTCTCGATGCCCGGCGCGATCTCGATGTCGATGGTCGCGTCGTCACTGGTGTCGGCCACGGTGCCGTAGAGACCGGAGGTCAGCATGACCCGGTCGCCCACGCTGAGCGAGTTCTGGAGTTCCTGCTGCTGCGCGACCATCTTCTTCTGCCTGCGGGAGCCGAGGAAGAGCGGGATCGCCAGTACGGCGACCAGCAGCAGGGGGAGCAGAGCCTGGTTCATTTCTCTCCGTTCGGGAGCCATTCCCCGATGCGGGAAAAGTCCGATTGTTCGGGTTGCCTCATCCGAGTGTGCCAGGTTGTGACGGGCGCCATCGTCGCGGTCATCCGTCGAACAGGGTAGGCGCTGCCTGCCCGGGAGCCTCGATCGGGGCGGGCAGCCCGAGATGGGTCCACGCCAGCGCGGTCGCGACCCGCCCCCGCGGCGTCCTGGCCAGCATCCCGGCCCGGACGAGGTAGGGCTCGCACACCTCCTCCACGGTGGCGGGCTCCTCCCCCACCGCGACGGCCAGCGTGGACACGCCCACCGGGCCGCCGCCGAACGACCGCACCAGCGCGCTCAGCACCGCCCGGTCGAGCCGGTCGAGACCGAGTTCGTCGACGTCGTAGACCTGGAGCGCGGCCTGGGCGATCGCGCGGGTGACGGCACCGTCGGCGCGCACTTCGGCGTAGTCGCGCACCCGGCGCAGCAGCCGGTTGGCGATGCGCGGGGTGCCGCGCGAGCGGCCCGCGATCTCCTCCCCGCCGTCGGGGTGCAGGTCGATGCCCAGGATCCGCGCCGAGCGGCGCAGCACCCGCTCCAGCTCGTCGGGCGAGTAGAACTCCATGTGCGCGGTGAAGCCGAACCGGTCGCGCAGCGGACCGGTGAGCGCGCCGGACCGGGTGGTGGCACCGACCAGGGTGAACGGGGCGATCTCCAGCGGGATGCTGGTGGCGCCGGGGCCCTTGCCGACGACGACGTCGACCCGGAAGTCCTCCATCGCCAGGTACAGCATCTCCTCGGCGGGCCGGGCGATGCGGTGGATCTCGTCGATGAACATCACGTCGCCCTCGGCGAGGTTGGACAGCATCGCGGCCAGGTCGCCCGCGCGCTCCAGGGCGGGCCCCGACGTGATTCGGATCGGCCTGCCCAGCTCGGCCGCGATAATCATCGACAGGCTGGTCTTGCCCAGGCCGGGCGGGCCGGACAGCAGCACGTGGTCGGGCGGGGCGCCGCGGCCGGTGGCCCCCTTGAGGACGAGTTCGAGCTGTTCGCGGACCCGCGCCTGGCCGACGAACTCGGCCAGCCTGCGGGGGCGCAGGGTGGACTCGTCGTCGCGCTCGTGCGGGTCGGCGACCGGGGAAAGCTGCGACTCGTCGGGGTACCCCTCGTCGGGCGGCTCGTCCGGGTACATCTCGGCCACTAGCGCTTGCGCCCGAGGGTGGCCAGGGCCTTGCGGAGCACGGCGGAGGTGTCGGCGGAACCGTTCTCGGCGAGCACGCCGTCGACGGACTGCTCGGCCTGCTTGAGCGGGAACCCGAGGCCGGTGAGCGCCTCGACGACCGAGCCGCGCACCCGGCTCGCGGCGGGCGCGGCGGGCGACTCGGCACTGGCGGGCAGCGCGCCGACCTTGTCGCGCAGGTCGATGACCAGCCGCTCGGCGCCCTTGCGGCCGATGCCGGGGACCTGGGTGAGCACGGTGATGTTGCCCTCGGCGATGGCCGCGCGGAGTTGGTCGGGCTCCAGCACGGCCAGCGTGGCCAGGGCGAGCCGCGGGCCGATGCCCGACACGGTCAGCAGCAGCCGGAACAGGTCGCGGGCCTCGGTGTCGGCGAAGCCGAACAGGGTGAGCGAGTCCTCGCGGACCACCAGCGCCGTGGCCAGCGCGGTCTCGGTGCCCCGGCGCAGCGTGGCGAGGGTGTGCGGGGTGGCCTGCACCGCGAACCCGACCCCGCCGACCTCGACCACCGCGTGGTCCAGCCCGACCGCCGCCACGTTGCCCCGAATCGAGGAGATCACTTCGTCACCGTCCTGCTCTCGCGCGCCGCGGCGGCCAGCCTCGCACGGTGTTTGCGGGCGAGTTCGGCCGCCCTCGCCTCCGCCTCGGCGAGCCGGGCGCGCACCGGGGCCTGCCAGAGGTGGCAGATCGCCAGGGCCAGCGCGTCCGCGGCGTCGGCGGGCTTGGGCGCGGCCGCCAGCCCGAGCAGCCGGGTGACCATGGTGGTGACCTGGGCCTTGTCCGCCCGGCCCGAGCCGGTGACGGCGGCCTTGACCTCGCTGGGGGTGTGGAACATGACCGGCAGCCCGCGCCGCGCCGCGGCCAGCGCGACGACGCCCGCGGCCTGCGCGGTGCCCATCGCGGTGCGCACGTTCGCCTGGCTGAACACGCGCTCGATCGCGACCACCTCGGGCCGGTGCAGGTCGAACCAGCCCTCCACCGCGTCGGCGACCTTGAGCAGCCGCACGGCGAGGTCGTCGGCGGCCGGGGTGCGGATGACGTCCACCGCGACCGCCCGGACCTGGCGGCCGGGCCCGCCGTCCACCACCGCGATGCCGCAGCGGGTCAGGCCCGGGTCGACTCCCAGCACGCGCACGACGGTCGCTCCCTGCCAGCTCGTGAACACTCGTTCGAGAGCCTAGGCGGTCACGGCACCAGGCCCGATGCCGACACGCGGGGCACCACGATCGGGTCCTCGATCAGCTCGGGAGCCAGGACTTCGCCGTCCGGGCGCAGCCACGGTTCGTGCGGCGCGCCACCCGGGTCCGGCCGCCAGGCGCGGCATACCCGGGCCAGCTTGACCGGGTAGATCGTCAGGTCGCCCGCCGGGTCGATCCGCAGCCGCAGGAAGCCCTTGTGGTCCTCGATGCTCTGCCCGGCCATCACCTCGTTGAGGTTGATCCCGTACCGGCTGGCGATCATCAGGTACCCGGCCACCAGCTCGGCGTCGAGGAAGCCGATCAGCAGCGGGGTGCCGCCGAGCACGATCACCAGCGTCGACCAGTCGCGCACCGCCCCGCCCGGCAGGACGTCGGTGTAGAGCCAGATGACGGTGAACGACCAACCGACGCAGAGGCCGAGGTGCGCCAGGGCGTGCAGGATGCCCGCGACCGTGGGCGTCGGTCCGGTGGTCTGGCGTTCGAGCCGGGCGAAACCGAGTCCGCCCAGCACTAGGACAACCCCGACAAGCAGCGCGGGCGTCCAACTCGCGACCAGGCCGAAGAACCCCTCCGGCCCGCCGAGGGTCTGCACCAGGCCGTAGAGCACGGCCAGGGTCATCACCGTCTGGAAGCCGCCGGTCAGGCCCCAGAAGCCCGGATTTCGCCAGGGCAGCCGGAAGATCCCGGCGGCGAACCGCCGGGAGGCTTCCTCGTCCGGGTAGCGCGCGGCGAGGTCGTACCCGGCGGGCAGCGCGGGCTCCCGCACGCGCGAGGTCGGCGGCGGCAGGGTCAGCGTCTCGGGGAGCTCGTGGGTGGCGGCCAGGTAGGCGCCGCCGAGGCCCGCGGTGACGAGCTGGCGCGAGCCGTCGCGCTCGGCGTAGCGGGCGTAGTGGTGCTTGTCGCCCGAGAGCATGACGCGGACCGACGCGCCCCGCGCCCGCACGATCTCGCGCTCGAAGAACGCGATCGTGTCGTGGCTCTTGGTGTGGCCGCCGGAGCCCGCGTCGACCCAGACGGGCGCGGGCGTGCACAGGATCACCGCGTCGCCGGGGCGCAGCTCGGCCGATGCCTTGCGGAAGTACTCCAACTGCGGCGAGTCGACGTAGTCGTCGAACTGGGTGTCGATGGCGAACAGCCACCAGCGGTGCGGCAGCTCGACGGCGAAGTACGAGCGGGTCTGCTCGGTGTCCCACCCGCCGAAGGGCCTGCGCTGGGCGAACACGCGCAGGAACGCGGTGAGCCCGTCGTACCAGTCGTGGTTGCCGGGCAGCGCGAACAGCGTCGGCGCCGTCCCGCGCGCGGACGGCAGGGCGGCCCGGTAGACACCCTTGCTGCGGTCCTCATAGGCCCGGGTGGACGCCGACGGGTACACCTCGTCACCGCCCATGATGAGCAGCCTGCCGCGCGGGAGCGGGTCGTGCCCGGGCACCTCGACGGACTCGGCGGCCAGCAGCGACGCGATCGAGTAGGTCGCGTCGAACCCGTCGCCGAGGTCGGCGACGAAGTCGAACCACAGCTCGTCGCCGTCGTCGTGCCGGTGCACGGCGGCGGGCAGGCTGCCCTGCAGCTCCCGCTTGTCCGCGTACGACCCGAAGATCGTCGCGATCGCGGACTGGATGCCGGTGCTGACCAGCACCCGCGGCGCGAGCCAGCGGACCGCGGCCTGACGCTGGAAGCCGAGTTCGCCCTCGGTGAGGTCGGTCGGCCGGGGGCGGAGCTGGGGACCGGTCACGGCGCCCTCCCCTGGAGGTGACGGGAGGAAAATCCTAGCCTCAAGATCGCGGCGGCGGCCCGGGTCGTTCGGCATGATCCGGTCTGGGCTTCGCCATGACCAGCAGCCGCACCCCGGCCACGTCTGCCAACTCCCCCACCGCGACGTACCCCGCGCGCTTGTAGAGCCGCTGGTTGTCGAAGCTCTCCGCCCCGGTGATCAGCCAGAACGCGCCCACCTCGGCGGGCGCCGCCGCCTCGATCGCCGCCAGCAGGGCCCGCCCGATCCCCCGCCCCTGCTGATCCGGCGCCACTGCGAACCGCACGACCTCCATCCGGTCGCCCTCCGTCCGGTCGCCGTCGACGCGGCCGCGGACGCTGCCCACCAGCCGAGTCCCCGACCACGCGCCCAGGGCGATCCGCAGGTCCGCGCGGAACTCGGCCACCGTCTCGACCAGCGGCGGGATCAGCGGCGCCGAGTACCGCTGCGCCTCGGTGACGTAGGCGGCCCGCTGCACGGTCAGCGCCTCCCCCACGTCGGCGGCGGTGAGCGGGGCAATGCGGACACCCTGTGACATCGGTTCGCTCGCAGGCTCGCTCACGACGCCCTGTGACATTGGTTCGCTCGCAGGCTCGCTCACGGCCCGTCGATGCCCGGTCGCCAGCTTTCCGGCCGTCCGCTGTCGGTGAGCACGGGCTGCCACAGGGCGAAGCCGTCGGGCGCGTCCGGGCTCCACGGCCACCTGCCCTGCGGCGTGGCCACGATCAACTGCAGCGCGGGGAACTCCCCCGACGGGTACAGCAGGAACGCGGTGCCCAGGAACTCCGGGTAGTGCCCCTTGTGCACGCGCTCCACGACCGCGGGCACCCCGTCGAAGAAGTCCAGGTACGGCAGGCCGGGGAAGAACCGCTCCCCCGCCGCCGCGCGCCGGACGTAGCGATCGATGACCGGGCGGGCCATGTCCACCGGCAGCCCGATGACCACCAGCTCGGGCGCGCCGAACCGGCGCCACGCGCCGACCGAGAACGCGTACGGCGCGCCGTGCTCGTCGCCCGCGATCTCGACGACCGCGTGGCCGTCGGCGTCGGCGGTCCGCAGCAGCCACTGCCGCAGGTTCTCGTCGTCGGCGGTGACACCCCGCAGCGGCACGCCGATCAGCCGACTTCGGCCATCACGTCGTCGGAGACGTCGAAGTTGGCGTACACGTTCTGCACGTCGTCGGAGTCCTCCAGCGCGTCGATCAGCTTGAATATCCTGCGCGCGCCGTCGGCTTCGAGTTCGACGGTGACCGAGGGCAGGAAGCTCGCGTCGGCGGACTCGTAGTCGTAGCCCGCGTCCTGCAGCGCCTTGCGGACCGCGACGAGGTCGGTGGGCTCGGAGACGATCTCGTAGCTCTCGCCGAGGTCGTTGACCTCCTCGGCGCCCGCGTCCAGCACGGCCATGAGGACGTCGTCCTCGGACAGGCCGTTCTTCGGCAGGATCACGACACCCTTGCGGTTGAACATGTACGCCACCGAACCCGGGTCGGCCATCGAGCCGCCGTTGCGCGTCATCGCGGTGCGTACCTCGCCCGCGGCGCGGTTGCGGTTGTCGGTCAGGCACTCGATCAGCACGGCGACGCCGTTGGGGCCGTAGCCCTCGTACATGATCGTCTGCCAGTCGGCGCCGCCCGCCTCCTCGCCGCCGCCGCGCTTGCGGGCGCGCTCGATGTTGTCCTGCGGCACCGAGTTCTTCTTCGCCTTCTGGATGGCGTCGAACAGCGTCGGGTTGCCCTCGGGGTCACCCCCGCCGGTGCGCGCGGCGACCTCGATGTTCTTGATCAGCTTCGCGAAGAGCTTGCCACGCTTGGCGTCGAGGGCGGCCTTCTTGTGCTTGGTTGTCGCCCACTTTGAGTGGCCGCTCATCTCTCCTCCGTCGTCCTGCGAGATCCCGATTCGTGTCCGCGGACGATGTCCACGAAGAGGCGGTGCACCCTGAGGTCACCGGTCAGTTCCGGGTGGAACGCGGTGGCCAGCACGGCGCCCTGCCGGACGGCGACGATCCTACCGGCGGCGGCGCCCGCGGCCGTGGTCTCGGGGACCGTGGCGAGCACCCGCACCGCCGGCGAGCTGGACTCGACCCAGGGGGCTCGGATGAACACCGCGTGCACCGGGCCGCCGTCGACACCGGCGAAGTCCAGGTCCGCCTCGAAGGAGTCGACCTGCCTGCCGAAGGCGTTGCGCCGCACGATCAGGTCGAGGCCGCCGAGCTGGTGCTGGTCGGGGCGGCCGTCGAGAACCTTCTCGGCCAGCAGGATCATGCCCGCGCACGAGCCGTAGGCGGGCATCCCGTCGGCGATCCTGGCGCGCAGCGGGGCCAGCAGCCCGAAGGTCTCCAGCAGCCGGGACATCGTGGTGGACTCCCCGCCGGGCAGCACCAGTCCGTCCACTTCGGACAGCTCGGACTCCCGGCGCACGGGGAGCACGCGGGCACCGCCCGCCGTGAGGGCCGCGGTGTGCTCGCGCACGTCGCCCTGCAGCGCCAGCACACCGATCAGCGGTCGATCAGCGGACACCCTTGGCCTTCCTTCCACATCCGGCCGGTTCACCAGCCTAGTCGGGCGTTCGCGCGCGGGTCAGGACACCCCGACCAGCCGCAGCAGCGCGACGGTGGCCGCCGCGACCACCACGACCGCGATGAACGGCGCCTTGCGCCAGGCCAGCACGCCGCCGACCAGGACGCCCGCGGGCAGCGCCCAGCCCGCGAACCCCTGCCCCTTGGCCAGGGCGGACGTCGCGACCAGGGCGACGAGCAGCACGATGGCGGCGGTCGAGAGCAGCTCGCGGACGTGGTCGGGGATCGTCACCCGGTCGCGCAGCAGGGTGCCGCCGAACCGGAACGCGAAGGTGCCCACCGCGAGCACCAGGATGGCCACCATGGTCATGTCGATTCCCCCACGGGCGCGCGGCGCGGCACGGCCAGCAGGCCCAGCAGCGCGAGCAGGACCGGCACGCCCGGCGGCACGAACGGGGTCGTGGCCAGCGCGATCACCGCGCCGAGCACGGCGGGCCGCAGCTTGCCCGGCTCGCGCAGCGCGGGCAGCACCAGTGCGAGCATGACGGCCGGGAACACCGCGTCCAGGCCGAGCGCGTCCGGGTCGCTGACGAGCTGCCCCGCGACGGCGCCGCCGAACACACCGATGTTCCAGGCCACGAACAGCGACGCGCCGCACGCCCAGTAGGCCGCCCGGGCCCGCACCGGGTCGCGCTGGGCCATCGCGAACGCCACCGACTCGTCGACCATCAGGTGGCTGCCGATCACCCGCGCGGGCAGGCTCCGACCGACGACGTCGCCGATGGCCAGCCCGAACGGCAGGTGGCGGGCGTTGAGCAGCAGGCCGCCGAGCACGGCGGCCACCGGGCTACCGCCCGCCGCGACCACGCCGACCGCGAGATACTGCGAGCCGCCCGCGAAGACCAGCAGGGACATCGCCACGGGCACCCACAGCGGCTGCCCGGCGGCCACCGCGATCGCCCCGAACGACGCGCCGTTGACCGCCGCCGCCGCCGCGATCGCCAGCACGCCACGCCACAGCTCGGCATCGAGTGTTCGCCAGATCGAACGCATAGCATCGTATCCTGAACACACCTCGGGCGTTCGTCAAGGCGAACGCGGGGACCGTCACAGCGAACGGGAGAGCGATGGAGCAGCGGGGAGCACCCCTGGAGGTCATCGCGCACTCGCTGCGCCGGGAGCGCGACCGGGTCGGGCTGTCGCTGAGCGAGCTGGCGAAACGGGCCGGGATAGCGAAGTCGACCCTGTCGCAGCTCGAATCGGCCAGCGGCAACCCGAGCGTGGAGACCCTGTGGGCCCTCAGCGTCGCCCTGGACGTCCCGTTCAGCAGACTGGTCGAGCCGCGTCGACCGAAAGTGCAGGTGATCCGCGCGGGCGAGGGGCCGGGGGTGCACTCCGAACGCGCCGACTACGTGGCGACCCTGCTCGCCTCCTGCCCACCCGGCGCGCGGCGGGACATCTACCTGATCACGGCCGAACCGGGCAGTCGGCGGGAGTCCGATCCGCACATGCCGGGGGTCGTGGAGCACGTGGTGATGGGGGCGGGGCGGGCGCTGGTGGGGTTGATCGAGGACCCGGTGGAGGTAGGCCCCGGCGACTACATCGCCTACCCGGGCGACGTGCCGCACGTGTTCGAGGCCCTGGAACCGGGAACGGCCTGCTGCATGGTCTCCGAACACGTGTGAATGGACCCGAGAAATGTCGGTGGCCGGGTCTAGCCTGAATTCATGACAGAGCACGCACCCGACGACTGGCCCGGAGCGGGGTCAACCGACTCTCCAGCCGACCCGCTCAGCCTCTTGGCGGCCCTAGAGCGCCAGCACGTGGAATTCGCTGCTGGACCGAGCATGGCCGAAGTCCTCGCCAGAGCCGACCGTCTGCGCGCCGGCGGCATTCCGCGCGAGAACATCGCCGCCGATATCCGCGCCGACCGCGAGGAGCGCGCTAGTTGAACCCCCGTTCGTCCTCGACGCATCCGCACTGGTCGAGGTACTCGCGGCCACCAATCCCAATGCCGCGCTGTTCCGCCGAGTACTGACCGGAACCGCGTTCGCACCCGAGATCATCGACCTGGAGACGTTGAACTCGGTCCGCAAGTACCTGTTCCGCGGCGCGATTGCCGAGCAAACGGCGGCAGGGGTGGCCCAGAACCTGCAAGAGATCCCCATTGCGCGTTCCCCGCACCGCTCACTGCTGCCGCGGGTCTGGGAACTCCGACATTCGATCACGCCGTATGATGCCGCGTACATCGCGCTCGCCGAGAAACTCAAGATCCCGCTGGTCACCTGCGACGCCAAGCTGGGCGGGTCCAACGGCCACCACGCCGAGATCGAGGTCTACCCCGCGTCGTGACGGGCGATCCGGCGTCCACAGTGGACGCCGGACCACCACGAGGTCACCAGCCGCGGTCGGCGAGGCGGTGGGGTTCGGGGATGTCGTCGACGTTGATGCCGACCATGGCCTCGCCCAGGCCGCGCGACACCTTGGCGATGACGTCCGGGTCGTCGTAGAAGGTGGTGGCCTTGACGATGGCCTCGGCGCGCTGGGCCGGGTTGCCGGACTTGAAGATGCCGGAGCCGACGAACACGCCCTCGGCGCCGAGCTGCATCATCATCGCCGCGTCGGCCGGGGTGGCGATGCCGCCCGCGGTGAACAGCACGACCGGCAGCTTGCCCGCCTTCGCGACCTCACGGACCAGCTCGAACGGCGCCTGCAGCTCCTTGGCCGCCACGTACAGCTCGTCCTCGGGCAGCGACGTCAGCCGAAGCAGTTCGCCGCGGATCTTGCGCATGTGGGTGGTCGCGTTGGACACGTCGCCGGTGCCCGCTTCGCCCTTGGAGCGGATCATGGCCGCGCCCTCGGTGATCCGCCGCAGGGCCTCGCCGAGGTTGGTGGCGCCGCAGACGAAGGGCACCGTGAACTTCCACTTGTCGATGTGGTTGGCGTAGTCGGCCGGGGTGAGGACCTCGGACTCGTCGATGTAGTCGACGCCGAGGGACTGCAGGAGCTGCGCCTCCACGAAGTGGCCGATGCGCGCCTTGGCCATGACCGGGATGGACACGGCCGCGATGATCCCGTCGATCAGGTCCGGGTCGCTCATCCTGGCCACGCCGCCCTGCGCGCGGATGTCGGCGGGGACGCGCTCCAGCGCCATGACGGCGACGGCGCCCGCGTCCTCGGCGATCTTGGCCTGGGTGGCGTCGACCACGTCCATGATCACGCCACCCTTGAGCATCTCCGCCATGCCGCGCTTGACGCGCACGGTGCCGGTCTCCTGGGCGGGGCTGGTGGTCTGTGCGTCGGACACTGTGCGGCCTTTCAGGTTCTCTTCGGTGGGCTGACCACAGCCTACGGCGAATGTGGCCCGCTCTCAGCAGCCAATCCCGACCGATCTCGGCAGTCCACTTGCCGCTCGCGTTACCCCGTGTGGATGGCCTCCGACCGGTCGGGGTTGTCCCCGCCGGAGACAAGGTGTGAGATCGAACACACATAACGCCGAGCGGGAGCCCCGGCGGCTCCCCGACCACGTGGGAGGTGGGCGACATGGGGAGCAAGCACTCCGAGAACGGCCATGCCGAGACCGGTGTCGCAATGGACGACCCAGGCAAGGTCCGCAACATCGTCCTGGTCGGCCCCTCCGGCTCGGGCAAGACGACGCTGACCGAGGCCCTGCTGACCGCGGCGGGCGTGTTGACCAGGGCGGGCTCGGTCACCGATGGCACCACCGTGTGCGACCACGACCCGGCGGCGGTGCGCCAGCAGCGCTCGGTCGGCCTGTCGGTGGCGCCGCTCGTGCACGACGGGGTGAAGATCAACCTGATCGACACCCCCGGCTACGCGGACTTCGTCGGCGAGCTGCGCGCGGGCCTGCGCGCCGCGGACGCCGCGCTGTTCGTGGTGTGCTCGGCCGAGGGCGTCGACGCGACGACCACCGCGCTGTGGCAGGAGTGCGCCGCCGTCGGCATGCCGCGGGCGCTGGTCATCGCCCGCCTCGACCATCCGCGGGCCGATTTCGCCGGTGAGCTGGCCTCCTGCCAGGACGCGTTCGGCGCGGGCGTGCTGCCGCTCTACCTGCCCTCTGCCGACGCCAAGGAGCTGTTCGGGCTGATCTCCGAGCGGGTGTTCGACCACGCGGACGGGCACCCGCCGACCGTGCGCGAGCCGAGCGCGGCCGAGCTGGACCGGGTCGGCGCGGCCCGCGACGAGCTGCTCGAAGGCATCATCGCCGAGAGCGAGGACGAGTCCCTGATGGACCGCTACCTCGCGGGCGACGACATCGACACCGACACGATCATCGCCGACCTGGAGACCGCGGTCGCCCGTGGCTCGTTCCACCCGGTGTTCCCGGTGTGCGCGCAGACCGGCGTCGGCCTGGCCGAGCTGCTGGAGGCGCTGTCCCGGGCGTTCCCGTCGCCGCTGGAGCACCCGCTGCCCCCGGTCACCGACCCGCTGGGCAGGCCGCACGCGGCGATCACCGCCGACCCGAACGGGCCGCTGGCCGCCGAGGTCGTGCGGACCGCGGTCGACTCCTACGTCGGCCGGGTGTCGCTGGTGCGGGTGTTCTCGGGGACGCTGCGCCCCGAGCGCGCGGTGCACGTGTCCGGGCACGGCCTGGCCGACCGCGGCCACGAGGACCACGACGTCGACGAGCGGGTCGCGCACATCTACTCCCCGCTGGGCGCCACCCTGCGCGAGGTGCCCTACTGCGTCGCGGGCGACCTGTGCGCGCTGACCAAGATCGGGTCGGCCGAGACCGGGGACACGGTGTCCGCGCCGGAGGACCCGATCCTGATGACGCCGTGGGCGATGCCCGAGCCGCTGCTGCCGGTCGCCGTGGTCGCCAAGACCCGCAGCGACGAGGACACCCTGGCGCGCAACCTGGGCAGGCTGGTCGCGGGCGACCCGACGCTGCGCCTGGAGCGCAACTCCGAGACCCACCAGCTCGTGCTGTGGTGCATGGGCGAGGCGCACGCGGAAGTGGTGCTGGCCCGGCTGCGCGCGGGCGGCGCCGAGGTCGACACCGAGCCGGTGAAGGTGACGCTGCGGGAGACCTTCGCCGGGCCCGCGCGCGGGCACGGCAGGCACGTCAAGCAGTCCGGCGGACACGGCCAGTACGCGGTGTGCGACATCGAGGTCGAGCCGCTGCCCACCGGCAGCGGATTCGAGTTCGTCGACCGGGTCGTCGGCGGCTCGGTGCCCCACCAGTTCATCTCCAGCGTGGAGAAGGGCGTGCGCGCCCAGCTCGACCGCGGCCTGCAGGGCACCCACCCGGTTGTCGACATCCGGGTGACGCTGGTCGACGGCAAGGCCCACAGCGTCGACTCCTCCGACGCGGCGTTCCAGACCGCCGGGTCGCTCGCGCTCAAGGACGCGGCGGGCAACGGGGGCATCGCGCTGCTCGAACCGGTCGACGAGGTGCACGTGCGGCTGCCCGACGAGCACCTGGGCACCGTCCTCGGCGACCTGTCCGCGCGCCGCGGCCGGGTGCTGGGAACCGCGGCCGAGGACGCCGGGTACAGCGTCATCCACGCGGAGGTGCCCGCCGCCGCGCTGCTGCGCTACGCCATCGACCTGCGCTCGCTGACCTCGGGCGCGGCGAGCTTCACCCGCGACTTCACCCGGTTCGACCCGCTGCCGGAGGCCCTGGCCGCCCAGTACGTCTAGGACGCGCCGAGGAAGGCGAGTACCCGCTCGCGCACCAGTGCGGCGGCGTCCGGGTCGTACGACGGCAGGGAGCTGTCGGTGAAGAGGTGCTGGTCGCCGGGGTAGAGGAACAGCTCGGCGGCGGCCGCGTCGACGAGCGCCCGGGCGGCGTCGATGTCGCCGTCGCCGACGAAGAACGGGTCGGTGTCCATCGCGTGCACCTGCACCGGCACCCCGGCAGGCCACGCGGGGCTGAACTCGGACACCGGGACGCAGGCGTGCAACAGCAGCGCACCGCGCGCGCCCGCCCGGGTCTGCGCCAGGCACTGGGCCGCGAGCACGCCCAGGGAGAAACCGGCGTACACCAGCTCGGCGGGCAGCCCGTCGACGGCCTCGGCGCCGCGCGCGACGACCTCGCCGAAGCCGATCTCCTGGGCGTGGCCGACCCCCTCGGCCACGGTGTCGAAGGTGCGGCCCCGGAACAGGTCGGGTGTGTGCACGGTGTGCCCGGCGCCGCGCAGTTCGTCGGCGAAGGCGAGCACGCCCGGGGTCAGCCCGTGCGCGTGGTGGAAGAGCACTACCTCAGCCATGTCAACACTCCATCCCCTGGATTCGAACGGTTTAGCGGACCGCGCGCAGCATCCCGTCCCACGCCTGGCCCACGACCTCGGGCAGCAGGTCGGCGAGCTGCACCGGGTAGACGGTCTCGTCGGTGGCGCGCAGGTCGTCGGCGCTCCACCAGCGGTGTTCGGCGATGGTGCGTGCCTCCAGCTCGGTGAACCCGGCGGTGTCGACCTCGGCGCCCTCGGGCAGGTCGGCGACGAAGAACCACTCCTCGCCGTCGTAGCTGCGGCCCGCGAAGCTGAACGCGACCCGTCGCCGCCACACCGGCCCGACCAGGACGTCGGCCGCGACCTCGATCCCGGTCTCCTCACGCAGCTCGCGCGCGGCGGCCGAGCGCAGGTCCTCCCCCGGTTCGACGCCGCCGCCCGCGGTGAACCAGAACGTCACGTCGGCGCGGCCGGGGTCGCGGCCGTGGAAGAGCAGCACGCGGGCCCGCGCGTCGAGCAGCAGCACCCTGGCCGACGGCCGCGGGCGCGGGAGGTCGTCGGCGGGCGTGGGCTCGGCGATCTCCAGGTACTGCGGCTTCGGCGCCGTGCCCGCGAGCTTGAGCCAGCGCACGGCGCGGCGGCGGCGCTGGGTCAGGGTGTCGCGCACGGCGTCACCGTGCACGCGGCGCGCGATCATCACCCGGTGCTCGGCGTCGACCAGTTCGGCGGCCAGCGCCAGGGCGAGCGCCTGCCGGTCGACGCCCGCGAGCAGCCTGGTCAGCTCGTTCTCGGCGGCCTCGCGGTCGCCGCGGGGGGCGCGTTCGGCCAGGTCGGCGACCACGCGCAGCCGGTCGGCCGGATCGTGGTCGAGGACCCCGGACACCGCGCGGGCCACCACGGCACGCCGGGCCAGCGCGGCGTCGAGGGCGGCCCAGGCGGCGTCGGTGCGCACGTGCAGCCGGTCGAGCCGGTTCGCGGTGCCGACCAGCCAGACGCCGATCACGGCGACGGTGGTCAGCACCAGGACCAGGATGGTGATCTCCCAGCCGGTCACGACACCTCACCCACTCCCCTCGGGTCCGCGGCGACGGCCTGCTCGTAGACCCGCAGCACCTGGTTCGCCACCACCGACCAGTCGAACGCCGCGACCCGCCGCTCGGCCGCCGCGACCAGGTCCGCGCGGCGGTCGCGGTCGGCGAGCACCTCGCGCAGCCCGGCGGCCAGCGCCCGCGGGTCGCCGACCGCGGTGAGCACGCCCGCGCGGCCGTCGTCCAGCACGCGGCGGAACGCGTCGAGGTCGCTGGCCACCACCGCGGCGCCCGCCGACATGGCCTCGGTGAGGATGATCCCGAAGCTCTCCCCGCCGGTGTTGGGCGCGCAGTAGACGTCGACGCTGCGCAGCGCGCGGGCCTTCGTGGCGTCGTCGACCTGGCCGAGCAGGTCGAGCCGGTCGGCCAGTTCGGGCCCGGCGGCGCGGCGCAGTTCGGCGTCGTCGCCGCGGCCGACGACGAGCAGCCGCAGGTCGGGCCGCTCGTCCAGGAGCAGCCGCAGCGCGTCGAGCAGCACGGCCATGCCCTTGCGCGGTTCGGTGTAGCGGCCGACGAAACCGACCGTGCCGCCCGCGCGCGGATAGCCGTCGAGCGGGTCGGCGTCGCGGAAGAAGGCCACGTCGACGCCGTTCGGGATCTCCACCGCGTCGCCGCCGAGGTGCTCCACCTGCACCCGACGGGCCAGCTCGGACACCGCGATCCGGGCGGTGATCTTCTCCAGGAACGGCTGCAGGACGAGCTGGAACGCGCTCAGCGTGCGCGAGCGAGGGGTCGAGGTGTGGAAGGTGGCCACGATCGGGCCGTCGGCGATCAGCAGCGCCAGCATGGACAGGCTCGGCGCGGTCGGCTCGTGCAGGTGCAGCACGTCGAAGTCGTGGTCGCGGACCCAGCGGCGCACCCGAGCGTAAGACACCGGGCCGAACGACAGCCGGGCCACGGAGCCGTTGTACGGGATGCCGACCGCGCGGCCCGCGGGGCGGACGAAGTCGGGCAGCGGGGTGTCCTCGTCGGCGGGGGCGAGCACGTCGACATCGTGGCCGATCGCGCGCAGCGCCCTGGCCAGGTCGAGCACATGGGCCTGCACCCCTCCGGGGACCTCGAAGGAGTACGGGCAGACGACCCCGATCCTCACCGACGCTCCCGGGGTTCCTCCTTGACGGCCAACGCCTCCTGGCGGGCGGCCGACAGGTCCGAGATCCACAGGTGCTGCAGCATGTGCCAGTCCTGCGGGTGGGCGGCGATGTCGGCGGCCAGCACGTCGGCGAGTGCCTGGGTGGCGGCGGCGATCTGGCGGACGCCGCCGACCCGCAGCGGCGGGTGCAGGCGCAGGCCCCAGCCGTGCTCGGTGAACCACAGGCCCGCGGGCAGCAGTGTCGCGCCGGTCCGCGCGGCCAGGTAGGCCGGGCCGCCCGGCATCCGGGTCTGCTCGCCGAAGAAGGTCACCGGGATGCCGGTGCGGCTCAGGTCGCGGTCGGCGACCAGGCACACGATCCCGTTGTCGCGCAGCCGGTCGGCGAGGATCGCCGACGCGGGCCGGGCGCCGCCCGCGGCGGGCAGGATCTCGAACCCCAGCGACTCGCGGTAGGCGACGAACCGTTCGTAGAGCGACTCCGGCCTGAGCCGTTCGGCGACCGTGGCGAACTTCCCGTGCTCACCGACGAGCCACACGCCCGCGGCGTCCCAGTTGCCCGAGTGCGACAGCGCCAGGACGACGCCATTGCCCTCGGCCAGCGCCGCCGCGAGGTTCTCCTTGCCGGTGACCTCGGCGTCGATCGCGCCGTGGATGGCGGTGTGGTCCATCGACGGCAGCCGGAACGCCTCCAGCCAGTACCGCGCGTAGGACCGCAGGGACTGCCGCACCAACTCGTCCAGCTCGGCCGGGCCCGCCTGCGGGACGACCCGGGCGAGGTTGGCGCGCAGCCGCAGCGTGCCCGGGCCCGCGCGGCGGGCGGCGAGGTCGGCGCCGAACCGGAACAGCGCCCGGGCGACACCCGCGGGCAGCACCCGGACCAGCCGCCAGCCCGCGGTGTAGCCCCAGATCGCGAGGCGGTCGCCGATCCTCATGTGGTCTCCTCCAGCGCCGAGCGGCGGACCGCGAGCAGCCGTTGCGCGACGGTCGCGAGCGACCCGGCGGCGAGCACCCACAGCGCGACGTGCAGCGCGTACGGCACGCCGAGGCCGGTGAGCCCGGTGCCGACCAGGGTGATGATGAGGCGTTCGGCGCGCTCGACCAGACCGCCGTCGGCCGCGAGCCCCGACGCCTCGGCGCGCGCCTTGACGTAGGAGATCACCTGCGCGGACACCAGGCAGATCAGCGCCGCGACGGCCAGCGCGCGGTCCTGCGCTACGACGAACAGGTACCAGACGATGCCGCAGAACAGCGCCCCGTCGGCGATCCGGTCGCAGCTCGCGTCGAGCACGGCGCCGAACCGGGTGCCCCCGCCCAGCGCGCGGGCCATGGCGCCGTCGATCAGGTCGAACATGGCGAAGCCCCACACCACGAACGTGCCCGCGAGCAGGTGTCCGGTGGGGAACAGCCACAGCGCGCCCGCCACGGCGCCCGCCGTGCCGAACAGGGTCATCCCGTTGGGGGTGAGCCCGATCCGAACCATCCACGCCCCGACCGGATCGGTGGCGCGCGAAACCGAGGCACGAGCGAAGATGTTCAGCATGAGGACGTCGACTGCACCTAACCGGCGGGACGATCTGGCCCGGGCAGCCTAACCGGCCGCACCCGCGAGCGCCGTCGCCACCCGCCGTCCGACCCGAGTTGTCCAGCGCGGCCGTGTGGCCCTCGCGCGGCCGCCGTGACGATGCCGTCGTGCCGAGTCCCGCTCCTGGGTGCGTGCTTGACCCACGACCGCTCAGCAGCCCACGCCGAGTTCGCGGTTGCCCGGGAGGGTCTTGTCCGGGTCGAGGCCGCCGAGGACGGCGACGCTGATCTCGCCGAGCACGCGCACCTGGTCCGGGGTCAGCCGGTCGAACAGGTTCTCGCGGACAGCGGTGACATGGCCGGGCGCCGCGGCGGCGAGGGCGGCGAACCCGACATCGGTGAGCACGGCCAGGGAGCCGCGCTTGTCGGTCGGGCAGTCGCGGCGTTCGACCCAGCCCGCGTGCTCCAGGCGGGCGACGGCGTGCGAGAGCCTGCTCCGCGACGACCCGCGCAGCCCGGCCAGTTCGCTCATCCGCAGCGTGCGGTCCGGCGCGTGCGAGAGCACGACGAGGATCTCGTAGTAGGTGTAGGGCATCCCGGAGTCGCGCTGGAGTTGCCGGTCCAGGTGGTCGTTGAGCGCGCCAAGCATCGTGACGAAGGTCCGCCACACGTCCTGCTCGTCCGCCGACAGCCACCGGGTCTCAGCCATGACCCCAGTCTACCTTCTTGTTGAACTCTCAACATCGGTGACAACGCTACGCCAGGACTGACTCAGTCGGTCACGGACTCAGTCGGTCACGGACCACGCTTCGGCGAGCAGCGCGCGGGTCTCGCCCAGAAGCTGCGGCAACACCTTGGTGTGGCCGACGACGGGCATGAAGTTGGCGTCGCCGCCCCAGCGCGGCACCACGTGCTGGTGCAGGTGGGCGGCGATGCCCGCGCCCGCGATGACGCCCTGGTTCATACCGATGTTGAACCCGTGCGGCGCCGCGACCCTGCGGGCCACGAGCATCGCCCGCTGGGTGAACTCGGCCAACTCGACGGTCTCGGCGGCGGTGAGCGCGGTGTAGTCGGCCACGTGCCGGAAGGGCACCACCATCAGGTGGCCCGGGTTGTACGGGTAGAGGTTGAGCACCGCGTACACCCGCTCGCCCCTGGCGATGACGAGCGCGTCCGCGTCGTCGAGGTCGACCAGGGTGCAGAACGGGCACCCGGCCGCGTCGTCGTCCTGGGGCTTGTTCTCGCCGCGGATGTAGGCCATCCGGTGCGGTGTCCACAGCCGCTGCAGGGCGTCGGGAATCCCCACCCCGTCCTGGGCGACGAGTTCGGGCTCCTCGGAGCGCACGGCAGCGGCCATGGCGCGATCCTAGTAGCGGCCGGCGCGCGGTCAGCCCGCGAGCATGCCCCGCATCCGGCGGATCTCGTCGGTCTGCTCGGCGATCACGTCGTTGGCCATCTCCTGCACCCGCACGTCCACGCCCGCCTGCTGCACCGTGGTCGCCATGGTCAGCGCGCCCTCGTGGTGGGTGATCATCAGCCGCAGGAACAGGGTGTCGAACTCCGCGCCGGTGGCCGCCTTGAGCCGCGCCAACTGATCGGCGGTCGCCATGCCGGGCATGTCGTGGCCCCGGTGTCCGCCGTGGCCGCCGTGGTCCGCGCCGACGGTGGGCTTGCCGTGCTGGGCGAGCCAGCGGTTCATCGCGTCGATCTCGGGCTGCTGGGTGTTGGCGATCCGGTCGGCGAGGCCCTTGACCTGCGCGTTCTGGCCGCGTTCGGGGACCAGCGCGGTCATCTCCACGGCCTGCCCGTGGTGCACGATCATCATCTGCACGTACTCGGCGTCGGCGTCGTTCGGCTGGACCGTCGGCACCCCCGCCGCGGCCTCGTCGGCCGACAGGGTCTTGTTGGACTCGCCGGGTTTCCCCGGCTGCAGCACGGGATTCGGCGGTGGCCCCGATTCCGCGCACGCCGCGGCACCGGCCGCCACCAGCACACCCGCGAGCACGGCCGCCACCGTCCGCCGCCACATCATCGGAACACCCCTCACCAGCCAGGACACGGAAGCCGATGCCGAACCTACCTTCGGTCGGCGAATACCGACAATGACGGAGCGCACTGGTGAAAACATGCTTCGAAAGTAGCTGGTTACCGCGCAACCGAAGGGTCATACTGCGGATTCCCGACTCCACGAGAGGGGTACGCAGCGTGCCTTCCACCCGACGCGACTGGCGCCGCCGGGCGCCCGTGGCAGTTCTCGGAGCAGCGGCGATCACCTTGACCACACTGCTCGCCGTGCCCGCCGCGGGCGCACAGGGTTCGACCCCCGCCGCGGACGAGATCGTCACGAGCCCCAACGTCAAACACCTCGCCAACATCCCCGCCACGGCGCCGCTCGCGGGCACCGGATCGCTGGGCAGCGACCTCGCGTTCACCGGCGACTACGCCATCGCGGGCAACTACCTCGGCTTCACGATCTACGACATCAAGAACCCGCGGCAGCCCGCGATCACCAGCCAGGTGCTCTGCCCCGGCTCGCAGAACGACGTGTCGGTGACCGGGAACCTGGTCTTCCTGTCGACCGACTCACGGCGCAGTGACAACTCCTGTTCCTCGGTCGCCCAGAACGACGGCACCAAGCCGTACTGGGAAGGCATCAAGGTCTTCGACATCAGCGACAAGCGCAACCCGCGCTACGTCACCGCGGTCGAGACCGACTGCGGGTCGCACACGCACACGCTGGTGCCGGACAAGCGCGGCAAGGACGTCTACCTGTACGTCTCGTCCTACAGCCCGGCGGCGTCGCTGTCGAAGTGCCAGCCGCCGCACGACAAGATCTCCATCGTCAAGGTGCCACTGAAAAACCCGGCCTCGGCCGCGGTCGTGGCCACCCCGAACCTGTTCCCCGACGGCGGCAACCCCGGCAAGCCGGGCAGCATCGACACCGGCCTGGTGACCGCCACGAGCGGCTGCCACGACATCACCGTCTACCCGTCGAAGAACCTGGCGGCGGGCGCCTGCATGGGCGACGGCGTGCTGCTCGACATCGCCGACCGGGAGAAGCCGCGGGTGATCCACCGCGTGCAGGACGACGCCTACTTCGCGTTCTGGCACTCGGCCACGTTCAACAACGACGGCACCAAGGTGATCTTCACCGACGAGCTCGGCGGCGGCGGCGCGGCCACCTGCAACGCCAAGATCGGCCCGACCCGCGGCGCCGACGGCATCTACGACATCACCGGCCGCGGCGACGCGCGCAGGTTGGAGTTCCGCAGCTTCTACAAGATCGGTCGGCACCAGACCGATCAGGAGAACTGCGTGGCGCACAACGGTTCGCTGCTGCCCGTGCCCGGCCGCGACATCATGGTCCAGGCGTGGTACATGGGCGGCACGCAGCTCATCGACTTCACCGATTCGACCGCCCCGAAGGAGATCGGCTTCTTCGAGCGCGGCCCGGCGGCCATCCCGGCCGAGAGCGGCGGCTCGTGGTCGTCGTACTACTACAACGGCTTCATCTACTCCTCGGACCTGGGCAAGGGCCTGGACGTGCTGGAGATCAACGACCCGCGGACCGATCCCGCGAAGTCGGTGCGGCTGACCGAGCTGAACGTGCAGACGCAGAACCGCTTCTGAGACCAGGCTTTCCCGACCGGGCCCCGCGGCACTCGCCGCGGGGCCCGCGTCGTCAGGTGATCACGGCGCAGCGGCACCGGGTCGGTGAAACTCAACGCGCGGACCCGGTACCGCTACGGCCGCTGAGGGCTCAGACGGTCTCGACGACCTGGTCGTAGGTCAGCCGCGGGCTGCGCTGGAACCAGGCGTCGGGGCCGGGGTTGCCGATGTTGACCACGACGAGCGAGTGCTTGCGGCCGTCCGGGAAGAACTCCTTGTCCACGCCCTTGGCGTCGAACCCGGTCATCGGCCCGGCGGCCAGGCCCGCGGCGCGGACGCCGAGGACGAAGTAGCCGACCTGGAGCAGGGCGTTGAGCCGCGCCGCCTCGATCCGGCCGGACTCCTCGGCGAAGAAGTCCTTGGCGTTGGGCAGGTGTGGGAACACCGTGGGCAGGTGCTCGTGGAAGTCGATGTCGGCGGCGAGGATCGCGACCAGCGGCGCGGCGACGGTCTTGGCCCGGTTGCCCTCGCTCAGCTGCGCGCCGAGCCGCTCGCGTGCCTCGTCCGACCGGACCAGGAGCACGCGCAGCGGCTGCATGTTCATCGACGTCGGCGCCCACTTGACCAGTTCGTAGATGGCCCGGACCTGCTCCTCGGTCACCGGCTCGGCGGAGAAGGTGTTGGCCGTGCGCGCCTCCCGGAACAGCAGGTCCTGCGCCTCCTCGGCCAGGGCGAGGGTGCTGGTGTCCGCTTGAGTGCTCATGGGTCGTGCTCCCCTGGTTGATCGTTGGGCATTCGCCCACGTCAACCTAGTTGAGAGCTTGACTATTCCTGCGACGCTGTGACGCCCGTCACGGCGACGCGGAATCGTGCTCGACCAACTCGGTAGGGCAGGGCGATGCGACGATCTGGTCGTGACAGCGCACCTGCCTAGCTGGCCGAGCACGAAGCCGACCCACGGTTCGGTCGTCCTTCGGGAGTTCACCGACGCGGACCTGCATCTGGCCGTCGAGCTGGGAGCCGACCCGTATGTCCCGCTCATCGGCAGCCTGCCCGCGCTACCCACGACTCGGCAGGCGCTGGACTGGATCGAGCGACAGCGGGGCAGGCCGGCCGAAGGAATCGGGCTGTCCTTCGCCATCGCCGATGCTGCTTCGCAGCCACCAGGAAATCGGCGGAACCCGCCGCGACATGCTCCTCTACGCGACGACGCGGTCCTGACGACGCACTGGTCTTACGAGATGCGCTCGGTGAGCCAGGCGACGGCGAGCGGATAGCGGTACTCGATGGCGCCGTGCTTTCCGGGGAACAACTCGAAGTGCACCGCGTCGTCGGCGACCCCGGCGGCTTCGAGTGCCCTGCGGAAGGCCACCGCGCCGAAGTCCAGGTGGTACTCGTCCTTGTCGCCCGCGTCGATCCAGATGGCCTTGAGCGAGCGGAGGGCCTCGGCGAAGTGCGGCTCGGCGGCCATCCTGACCGGGTCCCGACCGAGCCAGCGGTCCCACACCTGGGGAATCGTGACGCCGATGTCGTCGAACGGCAGTCGCACGGTTCCGTCGTCGTCGGCGGAGTAGCAGGCGGCGTAGCCGTACATCTCGATGAGGTCGAAGTCGGTCTCCTTGGTGCCGACGATCCGGCCGCCGCGGAAATCGGCGACGAAGTCTTCGTACGAGCCGTCGTAGTTGTCGCGCAGCAGTCGCGCGACCTTCGGGAACTCGGTCTGGTAGCAGACTTCGAACAGCGCGTCCCCGGCGTGCGTGGCCAGGGCGCCGAACACGTCCGGCCGCAGCATCGGCGTGATCATCGCGCCGTACCCGCCGCTCGACTTGCCGGTGATCGCCCGGTGGCCTGCCTGCGGCAGGGTCCGATAGTGCTGGTCCACCCACGGAACGACCTCGTCGCACAGGTACGAGTGATAGCGCCCGGTACCGGGCGAGTCGAGGTACTGGCTGCCGCCGACCGACGTCCAGGAGTCCACGTAGACGATCACCGCGGGCGGCGCCTCGCCCCTGGCGAAGACCCCGTCGGCCAACTCCGGGAACGGCTGCCGCCACGGGGTTCGGTTGCGCCACATCGCGATGTGCCCGGTGTAGCCCATGATCACGTAGATCGTGGGGTAGCGGCGGTCGAACTCGTCGTAACCCGGCGGCAGGTAGACCCAGAGCGGCCGCTCGTGCGGATCCCCCAACGGATTCCCGCGCAGCAGCTCGCTGGTGATCACGTGCTCATCGATCCGTCCGGCGAGCTCAGCCGACCACGGCAGCATGCGATCTCCTTCAGTGAGTCCGTCTCCGCAGCCTATTTCACGTCGCCGCACGCCCACGGTTCCCAGTGCCGCACGAGCCGAGCCGATCGAAGGGCGGCGGACAAGACGCGGTCCGCCACGAGATCGAGCGGCACCCGGTGCCCGAAAAGGCAACGCGCACCACGGCCTCGATGCCTGATCGCCTGTCCGTCAGCCGCCTGAACACGGGCGACGCGCCGCTAGCCTCGCAACGACATCCGGGCAGCGCGCCCCGCCAGCGGGACGAATCGCCCCCGGGTCGAGCGGGGCGGACATCGTCCTGAAAGGACCCCACACTCCGTGTCCCACTCCTCGCACCGCGGCTGGCTGGTCGCGGCCGGGCTCTCGGCTCTCCTGCTGACCGCGGCCGTGGCCGTGCCCGCCCTGCGTGATCCGGGGCCGCCGCCCGCCTCGTCCACCGCCCAGAACCGCACGATCGCGGCGCCGACCTCGACGGCCACCGCGATCCCCACCGCCACAACGACAACGAGCGGCACAACAACCACCGGGTCCACCACCATCACCACCACCACGACCACCACCACCGCGACCACGACTTCCACGGCGACCTCCACAGCGACGCGGACGAAGACCACCGGTCCCACGACTGCCCCACCGCCCGCCACCCCGGCCTCGCCGGAGACGGCCGTGCTCGCCCTGGTCAACCGCGAACGCGCGGCGGCGGGATGTCCGGCGCTGCGCTGGGACGACCGCATCGGGTCTGCGGCCCGGGCGCACAGCGTGGACATGGCCACCAGGAACTACTACAGCCACACCTCGCTGGACGGCCGGGGCCCCGCCGACCGGATGAGGGCGCAGGGTTACCCCAAACCGGGCGGCGAGAACATCGGGGCGGGCTACCGCACCGCCGAGGCGGCGGTGAAGGGCTGGATGGACAGCTCCGGGCACCGGGCCAACATCCTCGACTGCCGGTACCGGGCCCTCGGCGTCGGTGTCGGCAGGGGCGGGAAGTGGGGCGTCTACTGGACCCAGAACTTCGGGTTCTGACGGTCCGCCCGCCCACGACCAGCGACGATCCCCGCGCCCAAGATCAGGATTGGTCCGGTTTCACCCGAGATCGAGCCGTCGAGCCATGTCCGAGAGGAACACACCAGTGGGGTCGACCCGTCGACGAGTAGCGATCCAGGCGTCGATCCGCGGGTACATGGAGTGGAACACGTCCGCCGTCGTCCGCGAATCCTTGCCCGTATACAACCTTCCACCCATTTCCAGGACACGTTGATCGAGGGCAGTCAGGAACTCCTTCAAGCCGGCCTTGACCGGGAAGTCGACGGTGATGTTCCAGCCCGCGGTGGGAAAGGACAGCGGAGCCTTGTTTCCCTTTCCGAACAGTTTGAAGACATTCAGTCCACTGTAGTGACCTGAAGCCTGAATATCGCGAATGACCTGCTTGAATTCCTCGACCGAGGTCATCGGGACCGTGAACTGATACTGGACGAAACCATGGGAGCCGTAGGCCCGGTTCCAGTCGCCGAACAGGTCCAACAGGTGATAGAAGCCGGTCAGGTTCTTGATCTGGCCGGTGTAGTCGCCCCCCATGCGATAATAGACCTCGCCGACCAACCACAGTGTGTACTTGTTCGCCAACCCGTTCGGGAAGACGTCAGGAAGGTTGAGCAGGGTCGGGGCATCGAATTTCAGCGGATTCCGGGCAAGCTTGGCAGGCAGTTCATCCACCTTCGCGAGCCTGCCACGAGAAAATGATCCACGGCCGAGCTTGGGCGGCTTCGAGATGGTGTCGAACCATCCGGCAGCGAACTCGTGGCCGTTTTCCCAGCCGTTTTGGTGGAGTTCGATCGTCTCGTCGAGAGACCGCGTGCGCGCCCCATCCGCCAGGAAGTAGGCGGTTTCCGTCCGCTCCATCAGGATTTTGGCCCGCAGGACGATCCCGGTGAGCCCGATGCCGCCGATCGTGGCCCAGAATATCGACCCATCCGGGTCGTGTCGGGATCCGTCCGGTGTCAGCACCAGAATGTCACCGGATGCGCCGAGAAGCGTCATCTCAAGGACATGGTTTCCGAAAGACCCGGTGGTGTGGTGGCTCTTCCCGTGGATGTCGTGGGCGATGGCTCCACCGATTGTCACCTGCCGCGTTCCCGGCAGCACGGGAACCCAGAGACCGAACGGCAACGCCGCTTTCATGAGCGATTCGAGAGAAACACCCGCCTCGACATCCGCGATACCGGTGTCGACGCTGATCGAATGAATTCGATTGAACAGAGTCATGTCCACGACTACGCCACCGGAATTCTGGGCGGACTCGTTGTAGGACCTGCCCAAACCGCGGGCAATAATACCCCGGCGAAGGTGCGATGGCTTGTCTTCGTTGACGGTGGCCACATCCGAGACCGCTTTGGCCACTACCTCGATGTCCGCGGTTGTCAGCACGTAGCTTGTCGTCGGCGCGGTCCGGGACCACCCGGTCAACTGCCGCTTATCCAGCCGCACACCGCTGATCATCGCATTTGTCGACACAGCGGGCATCTTACCTGGTTCCGAACCGGCGGCCGGCTGTTCCAGGATTCGATTCGATGCCCGGTAGTACTCCGGGTCGCCGGGACGCGCCGTCAGCGCCCGCCCCAGTCGTCGCGGTTGTGGGCACCGCGCCGGATGGCGCACGATAGGGGGACTGCCTGACGATACGGCCGCAGTGGTGAGGAAGGCCGGGGTATGCGCATCGCGACCGAGACCACCGGGCCGCAACCCGTGCATCGGGTGCTCGTCGTGGACGACGACGCGCGGGTACGCACCGTGGTGGTCTGGCAGTTGGAGGCCGACGGCTTCCTGGTGAGCGAGGCGCCGGATGGCCAGACCGCGCTGGACACCATCGTGCGGCAGCGCCCCGACCTGATCGTCCTCGACCTGTCGCTGCCCGGGGTGGGCGGACTGGACGTGCTGCGCCGGGTCCGGGCGGGCGAGACCGGCGAAGCCGCGCTGCCGGTCATCGTGCTGTCCGGGCGCAGCGGTGAGACCGACCGGATCGTCGGCCTCGATCTCGGCGCCGACGACTACCTGGTCAAGCCGTTCTCACCGGGTGAACTGGCCGCGCGGGTGCGCTCCGTGCTGCGCCGGGCCGTGCCTGCGTCGAAGAAGACGCCGCGGGAGACGACCACCGTGGTGACCGGCGTCCGGGTGGACCCGGTCAGCCGTGAGGCCACTGTGGACGGTCAGCTGGTCGAGCTGACCGCCAGGGAGTTCGATCTGCTCGCGTTCCTGTCCACGCATCCGAGGCAGGTGTTCACCCGGGCGCAACTGCTGCGGCAGGTGTGGGTGAGCTCGTCGGGGTGGCAGAGCGAGGCCACGGTCACCGAACACGTACATCGGTTGCGGCACAAGCTGGGCGGCGCGTCGACCCCGGTGCGCACGGTGCGCGGTGTCGGCTATCGCTGGGAGCCATCGTGAGCGAGCTGGTGAGCGAGCTCGTGAGCGAGTCCCGAGCCCTCGGTGTGGCGACGTGAGTACCGAGATCGCCGGGATGCTGGGGCTCGACCACGCGGACAGTGTCGCGCTGCTGCGCAGGCAGACCGAGATGCTGGAGCTGATCGCGGACGGTAGGCCGCTGACCGACGTGCTCACCGGTATCGCGGCCACCCTGGAGGAGTTGGTCCCGGAGTGCCGCTGTTCGGTCCTGCTGCTCGACCCGTTGTCGGCGACGCTGCACCACGGCGCGGCGCCGTCGCTGCCGGATTCCTACTCGGCCGGTGTCGACGGCATGGCGATCGGCGCGGACGCCGGTTCGTGCGGGACAGCGGCGTATCTCGGGCTGGCGGTGGTGGCCGAGGACATCGACACCGATCCGCGCTGGGTCGACTTCCGCGACCTGGCGCGGCGGCACGATCTGCGGGCCTGCTGGTCCACCCCGATCCGGGGTCGCTCCGGGGTGCTGGGCACCTTCGCCGTCTACCACGCCCGCACGCACCGGCCCTCGCGCCGGGAACAGCGGCTGGTGGCGCAGCTCACCCACCTCGCGTCCGTGGCGATCGAGCACGACCGGCTGTTCGGCGCGCTGGCCGAGAGCGAGGAGCGATTCCGGCGGGCGTTCGAGGACAACGCGATCGGCATGGCGCTCACCGACCTGGACCGAGCGCTGGTCCGGGTCAACGGCGCGATGCGCGAACTGCTCGGCCGGACCGACGCCGACCTGATCGGCGCCGACCTGGACACCCTGTTCAAGCCCATCCTCGGCACCGGGCCCGCGGGCGAACCGCGGGCCCACTACGAGGCCACCGCCGAGACCGCGGACGGGCGAACACTCGATCTCGCGGTGGCCATCTCGCCGGTGCGTGGTGCGGCCGGGGTGCCGGTGCACCTGAGCGTGAACGTCCTGGACGTCACCCAGCGGCGCGCCGCGGAAGGCGAACGGCGACGACGCCAGGAAGCCGAGTTCGCCCGCACGGCGGCCGAGGTGGCCAGCCGCGCCAAGTCCGACTTCGTCTCCGCGCTCGGCCACGAGTTGCGCACCCCGTTGCAGGCGATCACCGGGTTCACCGAGTTGCTCGGCACCCTCGACCTGCCGCCGGAGCGCCGCATGGCCGCGCTGGAGCACATCGGGTCGGCAAGCGCGCACATCCTCGCGATGGTCGACGACGTGCTCGACGTGGCCAGGATCGAGGCCGGTGCGCTCCCGGTGCAGCTCACCGATGTCGCGCTGGGGCCGTTGGTGGCCGACGTGCTCGCCATGCTGGAGCCGCTCGCCGCTGCCGAGCGGGTGCGGGTGCGGTGCGCGGCCGCGGACGTGGTGGTTCGAGCGGACGGCAGGCGGCTCAAGCAGGTGCTGCTGAACCTGGTCGGCAACGCGATCCGGTACAACCAGGCGGGCGGCACGGTGCTGGTGTGCGCCGCGCCTGCCGGTGGCGACGTGGTGGTGACCGTGCGCGACAGCGGGGTCGGGATCGCCGAGGAACACCTCGATCGGCTGTTCACCCCGTTCGACCGCCTCGGTGCCGACCGCGATGAGGGTGTCGGCCTGGGGTTGCCGCTGGCCAGAGGGCTGGTCGAGGCGATGGCGGGCAGGCTCCAGGTGGACAGCACGGCCGACGTCGGCACGACGGTCACGGTGACGTTGGCGGCAGTACCGGCGCGTTGAGCGTCCGTTGATAGTCCGTTGGGTTCGCTGTGACACGGCTCACCCACGCTGGGCACTGTGGGTGAGCAGCAGGCGCGGCGTGGTGCCGACACCGTCGCAACGGTGTTGCGCGGGCATGCCGAGCGCACACCGGATGCGCCGTTCCTGCTCTTCGAGGCGGAGCCGGGCACCGTGTCGGCGACGAGCTACGCCGAGCAGTACGAGCGGGCCGGGCGAACCGCTGCTGCCCTGGCCCGGCACGGGGTCTGCCGTGGAGACCGGTTCTGCGTCCACCTGCGGAACCGGCCGGAGTTCTACGACCTGTTCTTCGCCGCGGCCGTGCTCGGCGCGACCATGGTGCCGACCAATCCGCTGTCGACGGCGGAGGAGTTGGACTACCTGCTGTCGCACTCCGGGTGCCGACTGGTGCTGACCCAGTCCGAGCTGGTGGACACGATCCGCGAGGCCGGTCGCGAGCGCACCGTGCTCGATGTCGACCAGCCGTGGGTCGGCGAGCCGGACCCGCGCACGCCGGGCGCGGACCCCGCACCGACCGACCCGCTGTGTGTGCTCTACACCTCGGGCACCACCAGCCGCCCCAAGGGCGTGCTGGTCTCGCACGCCGCCTACCTGCACGTCGGGGACGTCGTCGCCGGGCACCTGCGGCTGCGCCCGGACGACCGGCAACTCGTCGTGCTGCCGCTGTTCCACGGCAACGCCCAGTACTACTCGACGATGTCGGCACTGGTGACCGGCGCGTCGATCGCCCTCGCGCCCCGGTTCTCGGCCAGTCGCTGGTCGGCGCAGGCAACGGAGATGGCGGCGACGGTGGCGAGCCTGTTCGCGGCGCCGATCAGGATGATCCTCGCCGCCCGACCGTCCACAGCGGACTCCACGCACCGGTTGCGCACGGTGTTGTTCGCCCAGAACGTCAGCGACGCCCAGCTCGAAGAGTTCGAACGGCGCTTCGGCGTGCCCCTCGCCCAGCTCTACGGCATGACCGAGACGGTGGTGCCACCGACCATCAACCCCCTCTACGAGCGGCGGGTGGGGACCTCGATCGGCAGGCCGGTGCCCTCCGCGCGGCTGCGGGTGGTCGACACCGACGGGGCGGACGTGGTGCCTGGCAGGCCGGGAGAACTGCTGGTGCACGGTGTGCCGGGCCACACGATGATGTCCGGCTATCTCGACGACCCGGCCGCCACCGCCGCGGTGCTGCGCGACGGCTGGCTGTCCACAGGCGACACCGTGCGGGTGGACGAGCACGGCTACCTGTACTTCGTCGACCGCCGCAAGGACATGATCAAACGGGCCGGGGAGAACGTCGCGAGCGGCGAGGTCGAGCGGGTGGTGGACGCCCATCCAGGGGTGTTCCAGTCGGCGGCTGTCGGTGTGCCGGACGCCATGCGCGACGAGGCGATCGTGGTGTTCGTGGTGCGCAACCCCGGTTCGGCGGTGACCGACGCCGAGCTGATCGGCCACTGCCGCGAACGGCTGGCCACGTTCAAGGTCCCCGATGCCGTCGAGTTCGTCGACGACCTGCCGAGAACCTCGGTCGGGAAGATCCAGAAGAACCTGCTCAAGAGGAGTCGCAGATGACCACGACCCAGCCGGCGCCCGCGTCGGCCGCAACCGGACACACCGGCCTGACCTTCAAGCAGGCCGTCGGCAGGCGCCGCTCGATCCGCTTCTTCAAGCCCTACCAGCCGGTGGACAAGGGCAAGGTGCAGAAGGTCTTGGAGGCCGCGCGGCTGCAGTCCCAGCACGGCAACGCGGTGCTGATCCGCAAGGCTGTCGTCGTCTACCGCGACGAGACCGACCAGGAGACCTTCGCGGGACTGTGCGAGGCGATGTACAACCAGCCCGCCGCGGCCCAGGCGCCCTGCCACATCTACTGGACCATCGACATGTCCGGCTGGGACGAGCTCAAGCCCAGCCTGCTCAAGCTGATCGAGGTCGGCGCGCTGACCTCCAGCTACGGCTGGAGCGAGCAGTTCATCGACGACATCGTGATGAAGACGCCGGACTTCAACGTGCTGGCGGGCGACCGCACCTTCGCCGAGTGGCTCTCCGCGATCGAGACCGGCCTGGCGATGGGTGCCGCGTTGCTGGCGGCCCAGGACGAGGGACTCGGCACCGCGCTGCTCACCGGACAGCGGGCCAGGATCGGTGAACTGCTCGGCATGCCGGAGAACACCACGGTCGCGCAGATCCAGTTGCTCGGCTACCCGGCGGAAGGCGAGGAGGCGGGCGGCCAGCGGCCGAGGCCGGACTTCGAGCAGCTCTACTTCGAGGGCCGGTGGGGCAACCCGATGCGCCGCGACCCGGCCGTGGTGGCCGAACTGGAGGACGCGGGCATGATCCAGGCCGCGGCTCCGCTGGCGCACCGACGCCAGGAAATCCGTGCCATGGCAGCGATGTTCGGCCTGCCCGAGTGAGACCGGCGGGGGCGGCGACGGTGCCGCCCCCGCCCCTCTTTCCGCGCCCATCGGAGGACAACGGTGCCTGACGAGCAGTTCACCAGCAAGACCACGGTGGCCCGATACGCCACTTCGCTAGACGACCTGTCGCCCGCCGAGCGGGCGAAGCGGTTGGCGACCCTGTCCGACTTCGCCGCCTACGTCGAGCGCGACCCGGACCAGATGATCGCCGAGGTGTTCGACGAACAGACCCGCAAGTACCGCAAGCGCGGCTTCTACACCGACAAGGCCAAGGAGTTCGCGGCGACCTACGACGAGCCGCGCAACGCGCAACTGCAGCGCAGCAACATCATCCGCGCGTTCTTCATCGCCAACGGCAGGCGCCTGCTGCCGGAACAGCCGGACTGGATGCGGACATGAGCGAATCATTCGACACCGCGCGTGAGTTGGCCGCGCTGTCCTTGGTGGAGCTCGCCGGTCGCGCGGCGGCGGTCCGCGACGCGGCACACGGAACGCGGGTCACCTTCTCCCCCAAGGTGTTCATTCCGCTGACCAGGCTGTGCCGGGACCAGTGCGGCTACTGCACCTTCGCCACCGCACCGGCCCGGCTGCCCGCCGCGTTCCTCACCCCGGACGAGGTGCGCTCGATCGCCGCGGCAGGCGCGCGGGCAGGCTGCCACGAGGCGCTGTTCACCCTCGGCGAGGCGCCGGAGGACCGCTATCCGGCGGCGGGCGCCTGGCTGGCCGAGCACGGCTACGAGTCCACTGTGGACTATCTGGTGGCGATGTGCGGGCTCGTCCTCGACGAGACCGGCCTGTTGCCGCACGCCAACGCGGGCGCCATCGACACCGCCGCACTCGCCCGGCTGCGCGCGGTCAGCCCGTCACAGGGCATGATGCTGGAGTCCCTGCGGGCCGATCTCGCCGCCCACCGGGGCGCGCCGGACAAGGACCCCGCCCGCCGACTGTCCACTTTGGAGGCGGCAGGCGCGCTGGCGATCCCGTTCACCACCGGCATCCTCGTCGGCATCGGGGAGACCGAGGCGGACCGGATCGCCGCGCTGGCGGCCATCGCCGCGGCGCACCGCAGGCACGGCCACGTGCAGGAGGTGATCGTGCAGAACTTCCTGCCCAAGCCCGGCACCGCCATGCGCGACCGGCCTGCCTGCCCGCCGGAGGAGCACCTGCGGGCGATCGCCCTCGCCCGGCTCGTCCTGCCCGCCGACATCCATGTGCAGGCACCACCCAACCTCACCGACCCGGCCGGTCTCGGCGCACTGCTCGCCGCCGGGGTGGACGACTGGGGCGGGGTCTCGCCGGTCACCGCGGACCACGTCAACCCGGAGCGGCCCTGGCCCACGCTCGCGGTGCTGCGCGCGGCCACCGAAGCGGCCGGGCACACCCTGGCCCCCCGGCTCACCGTGCACCCCGGCTACGCACTCGATCCTGACCGCTGGCTCGATCCCGGCCTGCGGTTCCCGGTCATGGACCGCTCGGACGCCGAGGGCCTGGGCCGCGACGACCCCGGCGCGAGCTGGCCGGAGCGGCACCAGGCCGCGGCGAACGTCGGCACCGGCGCCGAGGTCGTCCAAATAGGACGCCGCTCGACCGCCTGGTACTCCGGCGCCGACACGGCGCCACCGGTCCTGCTGCCCGGCACGGCCCGCGCCAACGGCGCGGTCGGCGAGGTGCTCGCCGGGGTGCGCGCGGGCCAGGTGCCCGGCGAGGCCGAACTGGTCACCCTGTTCGGCGCGCGCGGGCCGGAGGTGGCGGCGGTCGCCGAGTTCGCCGACGACCTGCGTGCCGCGGCGGTCGGCGACACCGTGACCTACGTGATCAACAGGAACATCAACTACACCAACGTGTGCACCTTCCGGTGCCGGTTCTGCGGGTTCTCCAAGGGCCCGCTGTCGCTGAACCTGCGCGGCACGCCGTACCTGCTCAGCCTCGACGACATCGCGGGCCGGGCCCGCGAGGCCGCCGATCTCGGCGCGACCGAGGTGTGCCTGCAGGGCGGGATCCACCCCAGCTTCGACGGCGACTTCTACGTCGACGTGACCAGGGCGGTCCGTGACGCGGTGCCCGACATCCACGTGCACGGCTTCACCGCCCTGGAAGTCACCGAAGGCGCGCGCAGGCTCGACGAGCCGCTCGCCGACTATCTGCGCAGGCTGCGCGCGGCCGGGCTGAGCTCGCTGCCCGGCACCGCGGCGGAGATCCTCGACGACGAGGTGCGCGCGGTGCTCTGCCCAGACAAGATCAATACCGAGGAGTGGCTCGAAGTGCACCGCACCGCCCATCAGGTCGGCCTGCGCTCCAACGTGACGATCATGTTCGGCGCGGTGGAGCGGCCGGTGCACTGGGCGCGGCACCTGCTGCGCACCGCGGCGCTGCAACGGGAGACCGGTGGTTTCACCGAGTTCGTCGGCCTGCCGTTCGTGCACATGGCCACCCCGATCTACCTCAAGCGCGCGGCACGGCGCGGGCCGACCTGGCGTGAGGTCGTGCTGATGCACTCCGTCGCCCGGATCGCCTACCTCGGCCTGATCGACAACATCCAGGCCTCCTGGGTGAAGCTCGGCGCGGTCGGCGCAAGCCAGTTGCTCCGCGCCGGGGTGAACGACCTGGGTGGCACGCTGATGGACGAGAACATCAGCCGCGCGGCGGGCGCGACGCACGGGCAGGGCCTCGACGAGGCCGAGTTCCAGGCGATCGCCGGTACCGCGGGCCGGACGCTGCGCAGGCGCACCACGCTCTACGGTGTGCCCGCACCACTGGCCGTCGCCGGATGAACGGCCGGGTCGACGCGGAATTCACCCTGGCCAGGATCGACGCCGGGGTCGATCCGGTGGCGCGCTGGCAACTGCGGCTGGCCCAGCGGATCGGCATGGGCCAGGCGGAGCGAAACCTGCTGCGGGCGGGCCTGGACCAGTACTGCGCAGGCCACCAGGTCAGCCCGGAGGAGCTGCTGGCGAACTGGCTCGACCACCCCGAGCTGACCGTGCGCAGGCGGCCGGGCAGCACCGAGCAACCCAACCTGGCAGTGGAGAGCTTCCTGATCCACAACGGTGTCAACGTGTTCGGCGAGATCGTGTGTGTCGCGGGCGCGCGGCCGGAGGATCTGGCCGCGCAGGGCTCGTGGTTCACCCGAGGGCGGGAGACCTGATGCGCATCGTCGGACTCGGCGGCGGCATCGGCGCGGCCCGGCTGTGGTGCGCGCTCGCCGCCGCGGTACCCGCCGAGGATCTCACCCTGGTGGTGAACACCGCGGATGACCTGTGGCACAACGGTCTGCGGATCTGCCCTGACCTGGACACCACCCTGTACGCGCTGTCCGGGCAGCAGGACACCGCGCGCGGCTGGGGCGTGCGGGACGAGTCCTGGCGGGCGATGGACACCCTGCGTGGGCTCGGCCAGGACGTCTGGTTCAACCTCGGCGATCGTGACCTGGCAGTGCACCTGCTGCGGACCGGTCTGCTGCGTGAAGGCACAGGGCTCACCGAGGTGACCGCGCGCCTGGCAACCGCCATGGGTGTCGGCATCCGGGTGCTGCCGATGACCGAGCACGAGGTGAGTACCCGCGTCACCGTGGCAGGCGGCGCGGATCTGCACTACCAGGAGTTCCTGGTACGCCACGGCGCATCGGTGCCGGTCCACGCCGTGCGCCGAGCGGGCGCGGACACCGCGCAACCCGCGCCGGGGGTGCTCGACGCGCTCGCCGCGGCCGACCTGATCGTCCTCGGCCCGAGCAGCCCGGTAGCCAGCATCGACCCGATCCTCGGCGTACCGGGCATCGGCGCGGCAATCCGCGACGGGCGCGCGGACGTGGTCGCGGTGACGCCCATCGTGTCCACCGTGCCGCTGACCAACCTGGGCGAACTCCGCCGCGCACAAGCCCGAGCGGCACTGCTCGCCGCGGACGGTTCCCCGGCGACCGCCACCGCGGTCGCCACCCGGTACCGAGCCCTGGGCGCCCGGTTCGTCCTCGACGCCACCGACGCCGCCGAACTCGGCCCGATCACCGCGGCCGGGGTGTCCGTGGCAATCGCGGGAACACTGCTCCACCAAGGAGATCCGGCGGAACCACTGCTGGCAGCCGTACTCGGCAGCAGCCCGACCACCGCCGCGCCGCACGACGCTGTACCCGCGACGCCGTAACGGCGACGACCCTGGAGATCAGCCGGTTCGGGTGGTGAGGACTTCGCTGATGACGTGGCGGGCGTTGGCGGAGATGATCGGGTTGGTGTCGCGGTAGTACGGGAGCTGGATGAGGGCCATGGACAGGGCCCAGCCGCGGCCGCGGGTCCAGGTGGCATCGTCGACGTTCACGGTGTCGCGGAAGACCTCTCGTGCCGAGGCGGGCAGCAGGTTCCAGGCGGGGATGAGGTCGCAGGCGGGGTCGCCGACCCCGACGGTGGCGAAATCGAGAACCGCGGTGAGCCTGCCCTTGGCGACGAGCAGGTTGCTGGGCATGAGGTCGGAGTGGACCCAACACGGGGCCGCCGCCCAGGGCGGGGCCGCGAGCGCCGCCCGCCAGGCGGTCGTGGCCGCATCGGCGTCGAAGCCGTCGTCGGTGTCGCGCAAGTCCTCGATCGCGGCTCGGGCGGGCGCGTCGACCGTGGCCAGCGGGACGCCGCGGTAGGCGCTGGGGCCGTCGTCCAGGTCGACCCGCCGCAGGGCGGTGACGAATTCCGCCATGTCGCGGGCCAGAAGCTCGGGTTCGCCGAGCCTGCCTTCGACCGGCGTCTCGCCGTCGATCCACCGATGCACCGCCCACGCCCAGGGGTAGCCCTCAGCGGGAACGCCCGACGCGACCACGGCCGGGATCGTGACGGGCAGCGCGGGCGCGAGCCGCGGGAGCCACCGCGCCTCCCGTGCCACGTCCTCGGCGCCTCCCGCCGTGCGGGGAAGCCGGACAGTCAGCTCGTCACCGAGCCGGTAGACCGCGTTGACAGTCCCCCCGGACGCGAGGCGCTCGATCGGCAAGTCCGCCCAGTGCGGACACTGGCCGCGGAGCAGCCGCCGGACGAGGCCCGCATCGATGTCGGCCTCGTCGGCATGCATCCTGGGCACCACCTGACAAGATCACTCGGCCGATCGACCTGTCAACGGGTTTCGTGGTCCGCCCGTCAGGAAGGCGGCGAGCAGGTCGGCCAGGCCGCCGCGGGCACGGCCGGTCAACCGCGAACTGGTGAGGACCGCCGGATCGAGTGGCTGGCGGGTGGCGAATCCGGCGTCGCGCAGGCGGAACCAGAGGTCGCGGTCCTCGCCGGTGTCGAGGGGTCGGTAGCCGCCGACGGCGAGGAACGCGCTTGCTCGGACGCCGAAGTTCGCGCCGTGCACGTGGTCGTGGTCCAGCGGTCGGGTACCGGCGGCGACCAGTGCCCGATAGCGCCGCAGCAGGTCCGGGGTGAGGTGCCTGCCGGGCCCGAGGTCGACCAGGCCGGTCACCGCGTCGGCGCCCGCGGCGGCGTGGCGCAGGTGCGCACCGGCCCAGCCGGGGGGCACGCGGCTGTCGGCGTCGGTTCCCAGCAGCCACACCGATTCCGGGCGGTGCGCACGCAGCGCGTGCAGCACGTGCCCGGCGCCGAGGCCGCGGACCTCGCCGAGGGTGCGCCGCGTCCGGGTGGGCAGCACGTGCGTGCCGGGCAGGGCCGCGCGGGCGACCTCGCCGGTGGCGTCGGTACAGCGGTCCGCGACGACACAGACCTTGACAGGGACGCCGACGCCGTCGAGCGCCTCGCCCAGCGCGCGCAGGCAGGCGCCGATCAGCGACTCCTCGTTGTGCGCGGGTACCACGACGCCGAGTGCGGAGATCACCGGCGGCGCAACACATGCAGGAGGAACTCGGCGTCGACGTGCTCGACGAGCGGGGTCAGTTCGCCGCGGTCGAGCAGGGCCCGGTGCGCCGCGGCGCCGTCGCGGGGCGCTTCCGGGGCCCACGGCCGCCAGTGGACGGCGAGGAGGGTGCCACCCGGCTCCAGCACGTCGAGCAGCCGGTCGAGGCTCGCCGCGAGGTCGTCGTCGCTGAGGTAGTAGAGGATTTCGCTGAGTACCACCAGGTCCACCGGCTCGGTCGGGAGCGTGTCGGGCAACGCGCCGAGGGCGACGCGGGCCTCGGGCGCGGCGATCCGCGCGCGCCGCACCGCGTCGGGTACGGGGTCGAAGGCGGTCACCTCGGCGCACCGCCGGATCAGCTCGCGGGTCAGTTCTCCGGTGCCGCACGCCGGTTCGAGCGCGCGCCGGTACCGCCGGTCGGGCAGCGACGCCAGCGCGAGGGCCCGCTTGCGTCGCTCGTACCAGCCGTCCGCGGTGTCCCACGGGTCCGGGTCCGCGCGGTACAGCTCGGCGAACCGGGCGACCGGTGCCGACTCGCCGCGCGGCTCACGGAACAGCACCTCGTGGTCGCGGTCGACGTGGGTCAGCATCGACGCGTCGACGATCGGGTCCTCACCGTGCGGGCCCGGTGCGACTTGGGAGGCGAACGCGGCGATGGCCCGCTGCTTGCGCACCTGCTGCGCGGGCGCCATCCGGTGGGTGAAGGCGTGGTGCCACGGGATGTCCGGGTCGGCGGTGCCCATCCACTGCCACATCCAGATCGGGTAGGACCAGCGGTGGGCGTGCACGGGCGCGGCGGCCAGGCCCGCGCGGCCCGCCGCGGCGTGGTCCGGGTGCGGATCACCCGGCCAGGGCACGACGACGCAGTCGGCACCGTGCAGCAGCCCGGCGAGTCGTTCGGTCAGTTCCGCCTCGTGCTCGGCGAGCCCGGAATCGGGCAGGCCGAGCAGGTGGACCCGCGCGTCGGGCAGGCCCAGCGCGGCCAGGGCGGCGACCAGCTCGCGGCGCCGCCGCACGCCCAACGCGGCGCGCTCGGCGGCGCTCGACACCGGAAACGACGCCTCACCGTCGGTGGCGACGACCAGCGACACCTGCGCACCCGCGGCGTGCAGCGCCTGGATCACGCCGCCCGCACCGAGCGTCTCGTCGTCCGGGTGCGCGGCCACCACGACCGCGCGGCGCGGCGCCGAGGCGTCGAACGGCGGCAGGTCTCGGCCCGCCAGGAACGTCGTCCACTCGGGTTCGCCGGTGACCGGGCGGGTCACGGGGTGCCGCCGTGGTCGAGCGCGCACCGACCGAGCGCGGCCAGGTCGCGCTCGGCGTGGTGCTGACGCACGTAGAGCTGCAGGTCGGCCAGCGCCTGGGCGAACGAGCGGTCGCGGGCGAGCGGGGTGGGGCCGGTGATGCGAGGGACGCGGTCCACGACCTCGCGGGCGGTGTCCTCGGCGCTCGACCGGCACAGCCGGATCCGCTGGGCGACATCAGCGGCGGGGTCCGCGTCGATGCCCTCGGCGGTCTCGCGCAGCAATGCCCCGGTAGCGGCCAGCGCGGTGTGCAGCGCGCCGAAGTGGGCGAGCTGGTGTTCGTCGGGTTCCTTGCCCGCGCGGAGCAGCGCCGCGGTGCGCGCGACGATCCCGGCGGCGCCGCCGTGCCAGACGGCGGCCACTCCGCCGCCGCCCCAAGGGAAACCGGGCCGTCCGGTGTAGAAACCCGGCGGGCCCACGACATCGGCGGCGTCCACCGGCACGGCGGCGAACACCACATCGGGGCTGTCGGAGGCGTCCATACCCAGCGGCTGCCAGGTGTGCGGGTGCCGCTGGACGCGCCGGTCGTCGAGGTCCACGTCGAGCAGCAGCGCGCGATCGTCCTCAGTGGACGCGACCACCAGTGCCCGGTCGAGGCTGTGCGCCCCGGAGCAGAACCGCACGCTGCCCGAGAGCAAGCCGTCGTGCAGCACCGCGCCGGTACCACCCGAGCGGGCGGCCCACACGCCATAGAGAACTCCCCGACGCCCTTCGCGCCCGGCCTCGCGCAGGATCGACACCGCGTCGGTGTGCCCCTCGGCCAGCCGGGCCAGCGCGAGATCACCACGCCCCAGATCGGCCAGCGCCGCCCACCGCGCGCGAGTCCGCCCGAGCCCGGGATCGGGAAGATCGAGCCCGCCCGCCTCGAACAGGTCTCGGAGCTGGAGCGCGACGGACGCGGCATCGCGGGGCTGATCCACGTGCACCGGATACCCCGTCCGACAGTCCCGAAACCCGCAGGTCAATCGGCAGCGTGGCACCGCCTGCCGCGGATCCGCCGACAGCGAACGCCACTGTGGCGCGGGCGGCAGGCCACCATAGTGAGGACATGCCGAACCACGACCACACCGAAAGCCTCCGCGCGGCCGAACGGCGCCTGCAGGCAGCCCAACTCACCTCGGACGTCGACGCGTTGGCCGAACTGATCGACGACGCGGCCTGGTTCACCGGACCGGACGGCAATCTCTACTCCAAACAGGACGACCTGGACGCGCACGGAACCGGCCACCAAGTGCTGAGCCGCGTCGAAGAGGAGGAACTCCTGGTGCTGGCCACCGCGCACACCGGCGTCACCTGGTTCCTCGGCACCCTGGAAGGTGCGGTCGGCGGAAACCCGCTGGTCGCCCGGATGCGCTACACCCGAACCTGGACCCACGACGACCTGTCCGGCTGGAAGATCATCGCGGCCCACGCCATGTTCCTCGACAACCAACCCGTCGACGTCAACGACAACGCGACCGACGGCTGACGACCGCGCACTCGCCGATCATTTTCGTAACCTGCCGCCACCCGTTGACGAAGCCCGGAAGGACCCGAAACGACTCCCCGGACTGCTCCCTGGTCTGGAGTGACCCACGTCGTCATGTATACGACGTTGGTGCACGAGCCATGGCGTGGTACTGGTCGAGGCGGACGCGGGGCAACAGCCTGAACCGGGATTCCGGGAACCGTGATGTAGGTCTGCATACCGCCACCCATGTCCCCTGGCCATCCCGCTCGGGTAGGTATCGCGACGTGCCCCTTGAACGGCGACCATCCAACCATCGGGCTCCAACTGACGACGCAGCCGGACAAACGATTCGACCATGTCCCATGGCGGTGGCCGTGTACCGGTCCCCGCCGAGGAACAGCTCGATCCGATATCGCGGTCGCGGCCCAAGTCTCGGACAGCCCTCACTCACATGCCCATTCAATCAGCCAGGCAGGGCTGTCGATCGCGCTCATCCCCAGATGAAGGCGATACTGCGGATCCACGCCTCGCGGCATGAGCGGATGGTTGTCGCGCAGGTGCACCGATGCCGGTCAGCGGCGGCCGGCGGCCAGGATAACGAGGAACTGGCCGCCGCCCGCCTCGACGCTGGCAGTCACCGGCAGCCCTGGTACCAGTCGGGAAAACCGGTCCAGCAACCAATCTGCCGCCTCGTGGGCGTCCCGACCGGTCGGACAACGGGCCACCATCTCGCGGCCCCCCTTGCGCTCCAGCCTCCCGGCAACGGTGATCAGCGGCGCGGGTTCGACCACGTGCAGGCGGTCCGGCCAGGCGATGACCACCTTGACCGCGCCCTTGCGGGTATTGCACCCGCGGTGCGCGAGCCGCTCGACGACCTTGGCCTTCCGGTCGGCGGTCCGGCTGTCGACACTTGGCCCCCGCGAGTCGTTCACCGACATGTCGGGATCGACCCGTTCGTCGCACACCCAGCACCGCCAGCCGTCGCGCTCGGCCACATCATCAAGGAGACTCACCCTGGCAAACTAACCTGCCCGACCGCCGCCCGCGCACCGCACCCAGGGCAGCGCTTGGGGACGCGCTCGCCGCGCCACATCGCCGTCACCACGATCACGGCAGCGACACCTTTGCCCGCTCTGGTCGGCTAGTACTCCAGCTGCACTTCGTGATGTTGATCCGGTCGGGTCTTGATCTTGTGTTGGTTGATGAGGATCTTGATGCGTGGGTGGCGGGTCTGGATGGGTTGTTCGGGCGGGTGGCGGGCCGGTTTCGCCGGGTGGAGCCGCGTCGGCGGGCGCGGGCGTATGTGCGTGGGTTTTGGCGCCGCTGGCGGGTAAGAACGGGTGGACGTTGGCCGGCCGCTGGTGAGGCCACCCCGGGCGGGATGCAGCGGCTGCTGAACGCGGCGTCCTGGGATGTGGGCGGGATCTGGCTCGAGCCAGCGGCGTATCGGCTATGTCGTCGCGGTGGCCCGTGACCAGACCATCCCGGCGGTGGCCGGTGTCTCCCGCGCCGACGTTCTGACGGCGAACGCGCCCGAGCAGGCATGGAAACGCCGTAGCTGCGGCGACGGCGCCAAAGGGCCACGGCTGTTCGACTGGGCCGTGGCCTCCTTGCCCGTCTACGACGACACCACTCCAGCGGGCTGGTCGCGGTGGCTCATGGCGCGCCGCTCGCTGACCCGCAACAGCAAGGGTGAGCACGAGCTGGCCTACTACTTGTGTTGCGCCCCAACCGGAACCACCGGCGGCGACCTGATCCGGGTGGCCGGAACCAGGTGGGCGGGACGCCACCAACACCAAGCCCAAACCAGCCACTACCAGCGAAGACAGACCCAACATCACGAAGTGCTGCTGGAGTACTAGGACAGAACAACCAAGAGGTCGCCGCCCTCCACCTGCTGCACCGAACCGATGGCGAGCCGAGAGACCTTGCCCGCCTTGGCGGCGGTGATGGCGGCCTCCATCTTCATCGCCTCGATCGTCGCCACCGTCGCGCCCGCTTCCACGTCGTCGCCCTCGGCGACGGCGAGGGTGACCACGCCCGCGAACGGGGCGGCGACGTGGTTCTGGTTGCTCCGGTCGGCTTTCTCGGCGACCGGGAGATCCGAGGCCACCGAGCGGTCCCGGATCTGGATCGGGCGCAACTGGCCGTTGAGGGTGGCCATGACCGTGCGCACGCCGCGTTCGTCGGCGTCGCCGACAGCCTCCAGTTCGATCAGCAGGGTGACGCCCTTCTCCAGCGCGACGGCGTACTCCTTGCCCTGCTCCAAGCCGAAGAAGAAATCCTTGCTGGCCAACACGCCCGTGTTGCCGAACTGCTCGCGATGGGACTGAAACTCTTTGGTGGGGCCGGGAAACAGCAGCCGGTTGAGGGTGGCGCGGCGGTCCGACGCCAAGCCCTCGTGGTCCTCCTCGGTCAGCTCCGCGACCCCCTTGGGCGCGGCCCGGCCCTTCAACGCCTTGCTGCGGAACGGTTCCGGCCAGCCGCCCGCCGGGTCGCCCAGTTCGCCGTGCAGGAAGCCGACGACCGAGTCGGGGACGTCGAAGCGGCCCGGCTCGGACTCGAACTCCTTCGGGTCGACACCCGCGCCGACCAGGTGCAGGGCGAGGTCGCCGACCACCTTGGACGACGGCGTGACCTTCACCAGCCTGCCCAGCATGCGGTCGGCGGCGGCGTACATGGTCTCGATGTCCTCGAACCGGTCGCCCAGGCCCAATGCCACCGCCTGGGTGCGCAGGTTCGAGAGTTGGCCGCCGGGGATCTCGTGGTGGTAGACGCGGCCGGTGGGCGAGGGCAGGCCCGCCTCGAACGGGCGGTACACCTTGCGCACGATCTCCCAGTACGGCTCCAGATCGGACACCGCCTGCAGCGACAGCCCGGTGTCGCGGTCGCTGTGGTCGGTGGCGGCCACGATCGCCGACAGCGACGGCTGCGACGTGGTGCCCGACATCGACGCCACCGCGCCGTCCACAGCGTCCACACCGGACTGGATGGCGACCAGGTACGTGGCCAACTGCCCGCCCGCGGTGTCATGGGTGTGCAGGTGCACGGGAAGGTCGAATTCCTTGCGCAGCGCGGTGATCAGCCGCTGCGCGGCGGGCGGGCGCAGCAGGCCAGCCATGTCCTTCACCGCGAGCACGTGCGCGCCCGCGCCGACGATCTGCTCGGCCAGCTTGAGGTAGTAGTCGAGGGTGTAGAGCTGCTCGGCCGGGTCCGACAGATCGGCGGTGTAGCAGAGCGCGACCTCGGCGACAGCCGTCCCGGTCTCGCGCACGGCCTCGATCGCGGGCCGCATCTGCTCGACGTCGTTGAGCGCGTCGAAGATGCGGAAGATATCGATGCCGGTCTCGGCCGCCTCCTTCACGAAGGCGTCGGTGACCTCGGTCGGGTACGGGGTGTAGCCCACGGTGTTGCGGCCGCGCAACAACATCTGCAGGCAGATGTTGGGCACCGCCGCACGCAGCGCGGCGAGCCGCTCCCACGGGTCCTCGGCGAGAAACCGAAGCGCCACATCGTAAGTGGCGCCGCCCCAGCACTCCAGCGACAACAGCTCGGGGGTCATCCGCGCCACGTGCGGGGCGACGGCGAGCAGATCCTTGGTACGGACCCGGGTGGCCAGCAGGGACTGGTGCGCGTCGCGGAAGGTGGTGTCGGTGACGCCGACCCGCCGGGATTCGCGCATCCAGCGGGCGAATCCCTCCGGGCCGAGTTCCACCAGCTTCTGCTTCGAGCCCGCGGCAGGCTCGGCCGTCAAGTCGACCTGGGGCAGCTTCTCGCGCGGGTCGATGACCTTCGGCCGGTCGCCGTGCGGCTTGTTGACCGTCACGTCGGCGAGGTAGGTGAGCAGGCGCGTGCCGCGGTCGGCGGAATGCCGTGCGGTCAGCAGGTACGGGCGCTGCTCGATGAACGACGTGGTCACCCGGCCCGCGCGGAAGTCCGCATCGTCGAGAACCGCCTGGAGGAACGGGATGTTCGTGGCCACGCCGCGGATGCGGAACTCGGCGACGGCGCGCTTGGCGCGGCGCACCGCGGTCTCGAAGTCGCGGCCGCGGCAGGTGAGCTTGACCAGCATCGAGTCGAAGTGCGCGCTCACCTCGGCGCCCGCCGCGGTGCCGCCGTCGAGCCGGATGCCGCTGCCGCCAGGGGACCGGTAGGCGCTGATCTGGCCGGTGTCGGGGCGGAACCCGTTGGTCGGGTCCTCGGTGGTGATGCGGCACTGCAGGGCGGCGCCGCGCAGATAGATGTCGTCCTGGCCGAGGCCGAGGTCGGGCAGCGACTCACCGGCGGCGATGCGGAGCTGCGACTGGACGAGGTCGACGTCGGTGACCTCCTCGGTCACCGTGTGCTCGACCTGGATGCGCGGGTTCATCTCGATGAACACGTGCTTGCCGTGGGGGTCGAGCAGGAACTCGACGGTGCCCGCGTTGCGGTAGCCGATGTGCCGGGCGAACTTCACCGCGTCGGCACAGATCCGCGCGCGCAACTCCGGGTCGAGGTTCGGCGCGGGCGCGATCTCGATGACCTTCTGATGCCTGCGCTGCAGCGAGCAGTCGCGCTCGTAGAGGTGGATCACGTTGCCCTCGGCGTCGGCGAGGATCTGCACCTCGATGTGCCGCGGGTCGACCACGGCCTGCTCCAGGAACATCGTCGGGTCGCCGAAGGCCGACTCCGCCTCGCGCATCGCCGCTTCCAGCGACTCCCGCAGCGCCTTGCGCTCCTCGACGCGGCGCATGCCCCGCCCGCCACCGCCCGCGACGGCCTTGACGAAGATCGGGAAGCCGATCTCGTCGGCGTCGGCGATCAGTGTGTCGAGGTCGGTGGTGGGCTGCGACGACCGCAGCACCGGCAGCCCGGCCTCGCGGGCGGCGGCGATCGCGCGCGCCTTGTTGCCGGTCAGCTCCAGGATGTCGGCGGTGGGCCCGACGAACGCGATGCCCGCCTCGGCGCACGCCTTGGCCAGCTCGGGGTTCTCGGAGAGGAAGCCGTAACCCGGGTAGACCGCGTCGGCGCCGGCCTTCTTGGCGGCGTTGACGATCTCCGCGACCGACAGGTAGGCCCGCACGGGGTGACCGGCCTCGCCGATCATGTATGCCTCGTCGGCCTTCATCCGGTGCGGGGAGTTGCGGTCCTCGTAGGGGAAGACGGCGACCGTACCGGCGCCGAGTTCGTACCCGGCGCGGAACGCCCGGATGGCGATCTCGCCACGGTTGGCGACGAGCACCTTGCGGAACATGGCCGGTTACCTCCTGCTACCTCAGAGTCGGTTGCCGGAGGTTACCGTGAACGGCTCACCCGCCGGGAGCGTCGCCGCACGTGACGGGTGCCATCCTGATCGATCCTCTTGCGGCCTTGTCACCCACGGCCGACTCGCGTCCCGGGGCCAGCCAATTGTGTTCCGCGCGGGCCCCCGGCGCGAGATCACGCGGGTCGACCGGTCACGGGAACGGGCCGGTGCAGAGGATGCGGTTGTACCGGTAGCGCTGATCGAGCGGGAGGCACCGACTTCGGATTGTCCATCGGGGACGTCACGCGGCCGAATCCAGACGGTACGACCACATCGGTACGAATCGGACGACTCGGGTTCAGCCACGGACAGATAACGAGCTGTGCCTGTCGTTCCAGCAACAGGTGCTCGGCATCTGGTACTCGATCTTCGTTACCGGCGGTGACGAAAAACGATCCACTTGGGAGATCAAGACCCAGAATGTGGAACTCGATGTGGTGACAGCATCGGGCGCGCTGGACATGGACGGCGTGGTCAAGATCGGCATCCCCGGCGACCAGGTCACCACGGTCAAGGCCGCGGCTGGGAATCACGTGCCGAACCCGCTGCGGGTCCCCCGGGGCGGCGAATCGAACGCAGCCGTTCGCAGTGCGCACCACCAGTCGCGGCACAGGGAAACCCATAACACAGAATTACCCACCTCGGTGGTATCACCTGAGCGGGTGACCTCTAAAGTGGTGCAATGCCTTCTGGTGACGCCGAGCCTTCCGACCGTTTGCCGCACTTCGACACCGTTCTCCGCGGGTACAACCCCCGTCAGGTCAACGAACGGGTCACGCGACTCACCTACGACCTGCGCCATGCGTCCAAGGGACGCGAAGAGGCCGCGTCGAAGGTGGGCGAGCTAACCAAGTCACTCGGCTCGTTGCAACAGCAATTGCTGGAAACGACCACCCGGCTCAACCGCATCAGCACGAACCCCAACAGCACCGAGGGCATGACCGAGCGGGTGCGGTTGATGATGCAGTTGGCCGAGGAGGAGATCGCCGAGTTCAAGCGGCAGGCCAACGACTACGGGCAGGCCACGCGCAACGAGGCGGAGGCGTACGGGGCGAACACCCGCCAGGAGGCCGACGCCTACGCCACCGGCACCCGGACCGCGGCTGACGACCACGCCGCGCAGACCAGGCTCAGCGCCGAGGCGTACTCCGCGAACATCCACAGCAAGGCCGACGACGCGGCCGCCGTCGTTCGCGCGGAGGCCAACGCCTACGCCACCGACCTCAAGGGCAAGCACGACCGGATGCTCGCCGAGCTGGCCGAGCGCCGCAAGCAGTTGGAGGCGGACTACACCCGCAACCACGCGGAACTGGACGCCGAGTACGAGTCGATGCGCTCCACACTCGCCGCCGAGCACAAGAAGCTGATGGCCGACGCCCGCGCCGAGGTCGAGCAGCAGACCAAGGCGAACGAGGCGCGCATCGCCCAGCTCTACGCCGACGCCTCCGCCCACCGCGACCAGCTCGACGCCGAGGGGCTGCGCGTGCGCGAGCAGCTCGACGCCGAGTCGGACCGTCGACGGGCAGAGACGCAGGCGCAGGCGGAGAAGGTGTTCGCGGGCAGGCAGGCCGACGCCGAGACCGCGCTCAAGGCCCGGATCGACCAGGCCGATGCGGCCGTCGCGGCGAAGTCGGCGCAGGTGGACAAGGCGCTCGCGGCCAAGACCCACGAGGTGGAGTCGGGGCTCGCGGCGAAGTCGAAGGACACGGAGCGGGCGCTCGTCGAGCAGCGGTCCAAGGCGGAGTCCGAGATCGCCGCCCGCAAGGACACCGCCGCGAAGCAGGCCGCCCGGCTCGTCGCCGACCTGGAGCAGCGTCAGTCGGACACCGACAAGGCCATCGCCGACCAGCGCTCGAAGGCAGCCGCCGAGCTGGCCGCCCAGAAGGACGCCGCGGAGAAGCAGGCCGCGAAGCTCATCGCCGACACCGAGCGCCACCAGGCCGAGACCGACAAGGCCCTCGCCGACCAGCGCTCGAAGGCAGCCGCCGAGATCGCCGCCCAGCGAGACGCCGCCGAGAAGCAGGCCGCGAAGCTGGTCGCCGACACCGAGCAGCAGAAGTCGGACACGGAGAAGGCCCTCGCCGACGCCCGTACCAAGGCCGACAACGAGATCAAGGCCAAGCGGGACAACGCCGAGAAGCAGGCCGCCGCCCTGGTCGCCGACGCCGACAAGCAGAAGTCGGACACGGAGAAGACCCTCGCCGAGGCCCGCACCAAGGCCGACAACGAGATCAAGGCCAAGCGCGATGCGGCAGACAAGCACGCCGCCGACGTCCGCGCCGACGCGGAGGCCAGGCTTTCGCACGCCACCGAGAAGCAGCGCACAGCCGACGACTTCGAGCGTCGCGTCTCCGAGCAGGTGACGAGCACCTTCGCCATCCTGGAAGAAGCCAAGCGCCACTTCACCGAGACGATGGCCAAGGCCGCCGACACCAAGTCCACTTCGGACACATCCGCGCGCCCCGGCCAGACAACACCCGCTCCGACGCCCGCCCGCGCGGGCGCCCGGTAAGGTCAGTTACGCACGCTCGGCCCCCTCGACCTGGTTGTCGAGGGGGCCGAGCCACGTTGGGAACCCCCCGGCCTGATCAAACCTTTTCCAGGTACTCCGCGCGCTCGTCGTCCACCAACTGGCCCACCATATGGGCCAGACCGGGAAACGCCGCCAACTCCGGGTCATCGGCAATCAGTGCCTGCGCGACCACCCGGGCATCGGCGATCACATCCTCATCACGCAACAACGACAGCAGCTTCAACCCCGACCGCGATCCCGACTGGCTGGCACCGAGAATGTCGCCCTCCCGACGCATCTCCAGATCAAGCCGAGCCAGCTCGAAACCGTCCAAAGTGGAGGCAACAGCATCAAGTCGGTCGCGAGTGGCCGTGCCGCCGATCATTTCCGTGACCAGTAGGCACAGCCCAGGGGCGCTGCCCCGTCCGACGCGCCCGCGGAGCTGATGGAGTTGGCTCATCCCGAACCGCTCCGCATCCATGATCACCATCGCGGTGGCGTTGGGCACGTTCACCCCGACCTCGACCACCGTGGTAGCCACCAGTACATCGATCTCGCCCGCGGCGAACGCGCGCATCACACGATCTTTTTCGTCGGCCGCCAGGCGTCCGTGCAGAATCCCCAGGCGCAGCCCGGAAAGCGCGCCATCCGCGAGCATCGGCGCCACATCGGACACCGCGAGCGGCGGGCGACGACCCGTGCCGTCGTCGCCGCCGGAAGCGTCCTCTGTGGACTCTTCCGCGCCGATCCGCGGGCACACCACGTATGCCTGGTGTCCTTTATGGACCTCTTCCCGAACACGTTCCCACACCCGGTCCAGCCAAGCGGGTTTCTCGGCCACCGGCACCACGTTCGTCGCGATCGGCGAGCGCCCGGCGGGCAACTCCCGCAGCGACGAGGTCTCCAGGTCGCCGTACACCGTCATCGCCACCGTGCGCGGGATCGGGGTCGCGGTCATCACCAGCACGTGCGGGCTCACGTTCTCCCCCGCCCGCGCGCGCAGCGCGTCGCGCTGTTCGACGCCGAAGCGGTGTTGTTCGTCCACCACAACGAAACCGAGGTCCGCGAACGACACCTTGTCCTGGATCAGCGCGTGCGTGCCGACCACGATTCCGGCCGCGCCGCTGGCCGCGTCGAGCATGGCCTGTTTGCGCTGTGGCGCGGAAAGCGAGCCGGTGAGCAGGGTGAGCCGGGTGGCGTTGTCGGCGCCGCCGAGCTGACCGCCCTCCGCAAGATCACCGAGCAGCTCCGCCAGCGAGCGGGAATGCTGTGCCGCCAACACTTCCGTGGGCGCGAGCAGCGCGGCCTGCCTGCCGGAGTCGACCACCTGCAGCATCGCGCGCAGCGCCACGATCGTCTTGCCGGACCCGACTTCGCCCTGCAGCAACCGGTTCATCGGGTGCTCGCCCGCGAGATCCTCGGCGATCGCCTGGCCGACCGCGACCTGCCCCTGCGTCAGCTCGAAGGGCAGCCGCCGATCGAACGCGTCGCGGATGCCGCCGTCGTGGGGCGGGCACGCGGGCGCGGGCCGCGCGGCGGATGCGGTGCGGCGCTGGGCAAGCGCGAGCTGCACGGCCAGTGCCTCGTCCCACTTGAGCCGCTTGCGCGCGCCCTCCACATCGGCCCAGTCGGCCGGTTTGTGGATCGCGCGCACCGCCTCGTCGTACTCGGACAGCCCGAGTTTGGCGCGCAGCTCGGGCGGAAACGGGTCATCGATCTCGTCGAGCAGGCCCAGCGCCTGCTGCACGCATTGCGCGATCTGCCAGGACTGGATCTTCGCCGACGCCGGGTAGACCGGAATGAGTCCGCCCGCGAAGTCCGCCACCGCATCAGGTTCCGCGTCGCCGCCGTCGAGGAGTTGGTAATCGGGATTGGCGAGCTGAAGTTTCTGCCGGAACGCGGTGACCTTGCCCGCGAACAACGCGCTGATGCCCGGCTTGAGCTTCTCCAACTGCCAGGGCTGGTTGAAGAACGCGCACTCCAGCGAGCGCTTGCCGTCGGTCAGCGCGACCTCGATGATCGAGCCGCGCTTGGTCTTCATCTGCCGCTTGTTCACCGAGACGACCTTGGCCATCACCGTGACGTGCTCGCCGACCTCCAGGCCCGCGATGTCGGTGAGCTGGCCGCGCTCGGCGTAGCGGCGCGGATAATGCCGCAGCAGATCGCCCGCGCTGTCCAGCTTGAACGCGGCCGCCAGCGCGTCGGCCGACTTCTTGCCCACCACCCGGTCGAGCCGGTCGCTCAGCGATGCCATACCTCTCCCACGCCCACGTCGGATCGGCCCGATTATGACGGTCCGCCCCGACAGTGCGTCACTCCAGGCCGAGCACCAGCACCGAATCGGTCTGCCCGCCCCGATGCACGGCGAGTTCGGCGTCCGGCCGCTCACCGCGCAGGAACTCGGCCAGCGCGTCGGCGAGTTCCGCGGGCGCGTCGCGGCCGAGCAGCGCGGTGACCAGTTCGCCACCCGCCGCGAGCATCCGGGTGACCACCGCCGCGGCGACCCTGGCCAGGGTGTCGGCCCCGGGCGGCCCGGGCTCGATCAGCACGACCTCGCCGTCCGCGAAGCCCAGCACGTCGCCCGCGCGACACGGCCCGATCCAGGTGATCGCGTCCTCGGCGGCGACCACCACTTCGCCGCGACGGGTCGCGGCGGACGCCTCGGCCATGGCCACCACGTCGTCGCCCGCGCGCCTGCGCGGATCGTGTACCGCGATCGCCGCCAGTACCTGCACGGGCGACACACTCGGCACCACAACCACGTCCTGACCAGCGGCGACGGCGCGGATCGCGGCCTCGTCGGCGATCGCGACCAGCCCGGCGTTGCCGGGCAGCACCGTCACGTGCGCCGCGCCCGTGCCGGTGATCACCTGCAGCAACTCGTACGGCGTCGGCGGCGCGCCCTCATCGACCCGCAGCACGGCCACGCCCTCGGCGAGCAGCAGGTCGGCCAGTTCGTCGCCGAGCACGGGCACCACGACCGCGCGGTCCTTGGCGAACCGGGCGGGCCCGTCCGGGGCGGCGTCGGCGAACCGGGCGACCCGGACCCGGCGCGGCCTGCCCGCATCGATGCCCGCCTCGATGGCGGCACCGACATCGTTGCAGTGCACGTGGACCGTCCACAGGTCCGCGCCGTCGCCGACCACCGACACGCAGTCGCCGAGGCCGACCAGCACCTCGCGCAGCGCGCCCGCGGCCACCTCGGTGGTCTGCTCCAGCAGGTACATGACCTCGTAGCCGTAGAGGTCCGAGCCCGCCTCTCGGGACGCGACCAGCGAATTCTCGGCAGGTCGGGGAGCCACCTTGACCTCGTCGGCGCGCACGCGCGCGGCCACCGCCAGCTCCGGCGGCGCCCCGGCGATCACCGCGACGAGCGCGTCGAGCAGCACCACCACCCCGCGCCCGCCCGCGTCGACCACCCCCGCCTCCGCGAGCACGCTGAGCTGCTCGGGCGTGTGGTCGAGCGCCTCGGCGGCGGCGACCGCGGCGGCGATCGCCACGTCGTGCAGGCCGTTGGCGCCGCCGTTCGCGGCCGCGGCGGCGTCGAGCACGCTGAGCATCGTGCCCGGGACCGGCCTGGACACGGCCGCCGTGGCCAACTCGGCGCCGCGGACCAGGGCCGCGCGCAGGCCGGGCCCGGTCACCTCGGCGTGGTCGCGCAGCGCCTCGGCCATCCCCCGCAGGACCTGCGAGACGATCACCCCGGAGTTGCCGCGCGCGCCCGCGAGCGCGCCCTTGGCCAGCACGGCCAGCGCGCCGCCCGCGTCGGCCCGCTCCGCCCCGGGCGCCCGCAGCAGCGCCTCCAGCGCGGCGCGCACCGTGTTGAGCAGATTGGATCCGGTGTCACCGTCGGCGACGGGGTAGACATTGATGTGATCGATCGCCTCGCGGTGCGCGTCGAGCGCCTGCACGCAGGCCGCGGCCCAGCGACGCACCTCGCCCGCGTCCAGTGCCTGCAGCACTAGAGCCTCCCACTCGTCCAACCGGTATCCGGGGAGACTAGTGGGAGCCCCGGTTTGGAGCGCCGTCCCGGCACCCGATACGCTGTGCAGACCGCTCAGGCCGTGCCTGGGCCCTCGTATGTGCGCTCACGATAATTGTGGGCTCCGTCAACCTGAAGGAGTGTCGACGTGGCTGCCGTGTGCGACGTCTGTGGCAAGGGGCCAGGCTTCGGCAAGTCGGTCTCGCACTCCCACCGGCGTACCAACCGCAGGTGGAACCCGAACATCCAGACCGTGCACGCCAAGCTGGGCATCTCGCAGCGCAAGCGGATGAACGTGTGCACCTCGTGCCTCAAGGCGGGCAAGGTCGTCCGCGGCTGAGAGTCCGCAGCAGAATTCCGAAACCGGCGTCGGTGACTCAGGTCACCGGCGCCGGTTTCGCTGTGTCCGCGGCCAACATCACGCGCAGCGCGGCCACGCCCGCCACCAGCGCGGCCACGGCGGCGATCGCGAACGTCGGCCGCGGCCCCACCATGGCCACCACGACACCGCCGAGCACCGTGCCCACGATGTTCGACCCGATCAGCACCGCGCCCGCCGCCGCGAACGCTCGGCCGCGGATCGCGTCGGGGGTGCGCGCCCGCACCAGGCCCTGGTGGGTCACGCTCTGCACGCCGTTGGCCGCGCCGCCAAGCAGGTAGCCGACCGCGACCGGCGGGGCGAACGGCAGCAGCGCGGGCACCAGCATGGCCACCCCCATCACGCAGCAGGCGGCGCCGAGCCCGATCAGCAGGGTCCGCTCGGCGCCCATCCGCGCGGCCACCCGCGCCCCGACGAGCACGCCGAGCATCCAGCAGGCGTGCAGCAGCCCGAGGATCGCCGCGCCGCCGCCGAGCACGTCGGTGACGTAGAAGACGTTTGCCACGTCCGCGAACATCACCCCGACGCAGGCCACGGCCAGGCTCGCCACGACGATCCGCAGCACCGGGTCGCCGAGGATGTGCCGCAGCCCCGCCGTGGCGTCGCCGCGCGCGCGGCGGGTCGAGGTGCCGCGCGGGTCGCGCTCGGCGCGGACGAGGCAGAGCAGGGCACCTTGCAACAGGTACGTCGCGGCGTCGAGCAGCAGCGCCTCCCGCGTGCCCAGCGCGGCGACGAGCAGACCGCCCGCGGCCGAGCCTGCGAGCATGCCGATGCCGCGGCCCGCCGCGAGCCAGGCGTAGCCGCGGGTGGCGTCGGATTCCCCGCACACCACTGGAATCAGCGCCGACGCGGCCGGGTTCACCACCGCCGTGCCGCAGCCAAGGACCACCAGCATGCCCAGCATCAGCGGCAGGCTGTGCATGGTCGCCACGACCCCGACCACCGCAGCGGCCTGCACCACCTGGCCTGCGATCATCAGCCTGCGGTTGGGCAGTCGGTCCACCAGCAGCCCGGCGAGCGGCGCCCCCAGCGACACCGGCACGAACTCGGCGATGAGCACGGCGACCACCGCGTACGAGCTGAAGTCCTTGACGTACAACAACAAGACGATCAGGGTGACCGCGGTCCCGAACAGCGACACGGCGGCCCCCGATGCCACCAGCGCCAGATCCCGTCTCGCCCACATCCGCTCGACGCTAGCGCCGAACGCGGTGAAGCAACACACAATTCACACACTCAGCCCGAACGCACTACCGCGCCACACCCGACCTGTCTCACCCGCGCCCTCCAACGGCCGATGGCTAGAGCCCCCAACTGATCACGCGCAGCGGCGTGATCCTGATCAGTTCGGCGCTGAACCCGGGCATCGGTGGCCGCTGTCCGGTGAGCGCCTGCGCGGTGCCGCGGATCTCCACGCCCCGCACCGTCCACGGATCCACCGACGCGAGGTCGTCGACGACGAGCGCGACGGTGCTGCCCGCGGCAACGTTGCGAAATTTCTGCGTGCGCGCCATCGCGTGACCGCCGATGTCAACGGTGCCGAGGTCGGCGTTGACGAAGAAGCCCACCGGCCGCACCTGCACGGTGCCGTCAGGGGTGACGGTCGCGAGCCGCCCGAGCGGCTGGGTGGCGAGGTAGTCGAGTTCGGACTGGGAGAACGTCATCCGCCCAGCCTGCAACCTCCACATATGTGGAGGTCAAGACCCTAGGGCAGTTTCCAGTCCACCGGTTCGGCGCCCTGCTCCGCGAGCAGCGCGTTGGCCCGGCTGAACGGCTTCGAGCCGAAGAACCCGTTGTGCGCGGACAGCGGGCTCGGGTGCGCGGACTCGACCGCGGGCACCGACCCCAGCATCGGCAGCAGATTGCGCGCGTTGCGGCCCCACAGAATCGCCACCAGCGGGCCGCCGCGGGCCGCGAGGGCGCGGATGGCCTGCTCGGTGACCTGCTCCCAGCCCTTGCCCTGATGGGCGTTGGACTTGCCGGGCTGCACCGTGAGCGCCCGGTTGAGCAGCAGCACGCCGTGCTCGGCCCACGGCGTCAGATCGCCGTTGGTGGGCGGCGGGTGACCGAGATCCTCGCAGTACTCCTTGTAGATGTTGACCAGACTCTTGGGAATCGGCCGCACCTCCGGGGCGACAGAGAACGACAGCCCGACCGCGTGCCCCGGCGTCGGGTACGGGTCCTGGCCGACGATCAGGACGCGCACGTCGGCGAAGGGCTGCTTGAACGCACGCAGCACGTTCTCCCCCGCGGGCAGATAGGTGCGTCCCGCGGCGATCTCCGCGCGCAGGAACTCCCCCATCGCGGCGATCTGCTCGGCGGCGGGCGCCAGCGCCTGCGCCCACCCTGCTTCGACAATCTCGGTCAATGGTCGTGCCACGCCGGAGAACCCTACTCAGTCCAGGCGACGCAGCTTCGCCCGGTACGTCGCGCAGTTCGCCACGTACATCGCCACGATCCCGGCCGTCATGTCGTCGGGCACCACGTAACCCTCGCGGACCTTGGCCGGGACGCCCAGCGCCATCGACCGCGCGGGGATCACCCCGTTGAACGACATGACGCCGCCCGCGCCGAGGATCGCGCCGTTCTCGACCACGGAACCGTTGAGCAGCACCGAACCCGACGCGATCATGCACCGGTCGCCGACGGTCGCGCCCTCGATGTGCACGTTGTGCCCGATCACGCAGTCGGCCCCGATCCGAACCGGGTGGAACTGGGTGCAGTGGACCACCGAGCCGTCCTGCACGCTGGTGCGCTCGCCGATCTCGATGGTGCCGTAATCACCGCGCAGCACGGCCCGCGGCCACACCGAAGCGTGCGCGCGCAGCGTGACGGCGCCGATGACCGTGGCGTCCGGGTGCACGTAGGCGTCCGGGTGGATGGTGGGCGTCAGGTCGCCGATGGCGTAGACGGGCACGACACTTCCTCACTGCTCAGGACCTTGCCGAGGTGGATCGCCTCGGGCGCGTCGGCGTAGTAGCCGAACTTGGGCACAGGTTCGTAGCCCGCGGACCGGTAGAGTTGCACGGCCTCCGGCTGCTTGCTTCCGGTCTCCAGGATCAACCTGTCGTAACCCGCTTCGGCCGCCGTCCGCTCCAACTCGGCGAGCATCATCCGCGCCAGCCCGCGACCGCGGCCCGCGGGTGAGACGTACATCCGCTTGATCTCCGCGTCCGCCCCGTGGGCCCGCCACCCGCCGGTCACCATCGCCACCCCGCCGACATACCCGACGAGGAACAACCCCCGCGGCGGCGCGAACTCGGCCGGATCGACGGGAGTGTCGTCCGGCCCGCCATAGCGAATCACGTACTCCCCCTGCACCTCCGCCACGAGGCGGACCACGTCGGGGTGGTCGTAGGCCAACACTTCGATGCGCACGCCGAGATTGTGTCGCAACGCGCAAATCCGTGTGTCGCCTTATGCCGGTGCGTGACTGGCGCCACTCGAACCGCGCAGCGACGTGGTGCGGACGGCGAATATGTTGACAGCCGAGGCTCACCGCCAGTGCTGCCACCCGGTCGCGCCCTCGTACGGGCCGCCGTCGACCGTGACGTCGGTGCCGCGGGTGACGGTGCCGATGGTGCGCCAGCCGTCCGGTACCGCGGCCGGTTCGGGGAACGTGGCCGCCAGGGCGTGGTCCTCACCGCCGGTCAACACCCAGTGGCGCGCGTCGGCGCCGAGGGCGGAGGCCACGTCGACCAGGCGCTGGTGGACCTCGATCAGGTCGGTCCGCACGTCGATCGCGACGTGGGATGCCGCGCAGAGGTGGGCGAGGTCGGCGAGGAGTCCGTCCGACACGTCGATCATCGCGGTGGCGCCCGCGTCGGCGGCCTGGGGGCCCGCGGCGTAGGGCGGTTCGGGGGCGCGGTGGGCGCCGACGACGCTGACCGGCGACCGGAAACCACGGCCGAGCACCGCCAGGCCCGCCGCGCTCCAGCCCAGTTTCCCCGCCACCGCGACGACGTCACCAGGCATGGCGCCCGCACGGGTGACCGGGGCGCGGCCCTGGAGATCACCCAGGGCGGTGACGGAGATCACCAGGGTGGCCGAGTCGGCCATGTCGCCGCCGACGATGCCGACTCGGGCGCGGGCCGCCTCGTGCCACATGCCCGCGGACAGTTCGTCCACCACCGACGCGGCTGTCCCGGATGGACACGCGAGGCCGACGAGCACCGCGGTGGGGACCGCGCCCATGGCCGCGATGTCGGCCAGGTTCACCGCCACCGCCTTGCGGCCGACCTGCTCCGGCGGCGACCAGTCGAAGCGGAAGTGGACGCCCGCCACCAGAATGTCCGTGCTCGCCACCACGCGGCCGTCGGACGCCGCGACCACCGCGGCGTCGTCGCCCGGGCCGAGCAGGGTCGCGGCGGGCTGTCGGCGGCCGTCGGTGATTCGCCGGATGAGGGCGAACTCACCCACGTCGGCCACCGTCTCCGCGCTCCGCGGTGGGTCCGATCGCATGAGTTCCTCCGATCACCGACACTCGGAATCCCCATCGATCCTGAACTGGGGTACGTTGCTGGACACGTTCCTACCTCTTGGGGACTCCTAGCCGCGAAGGGGCGCGCCGTGGTCCATGCATACATCCTTATCCAGACCGAAGTCGGCAAGGCCGCGGCCGTGGCCGCCGAGATCGCCGACCTCGATGGTGTCACCACGGCCGAGGATGTAACCGGGCCCTACGACGTGATCGTGCGGGCCGAGGCCGACAACGTCGACCTGCTCGGCCAGCTCGTCGTCGCCCGCATCCAGAGTGTCGACGGCATCACCCGGACGCTGACCTGCCCGGTGGTCCACCTCTGAGCGAGCCCGCGAGCGAGCAATCGACACAGGGCGAGCAGTCTCGCACCGGTCTGTCGCCGACCGCGGTCGGTGTCGCCGTCGCGCTGGTGGGGTTGCTGGCGGCGGGAGTCGTGGTGGCGAGCCAGGTTCTCGACTCCGGCGACACCGCCGCGGCGCCACCGCCGACTCGGACGACACCGCCGCCGCGCACCGGTCCGATCGGACTGGTGCCCGTCGACGCGCCCGCGGCGTCGGCGCCGGAGTGCGCGGCGCTGCTGGCCGCGCTGCCCGCCGAGTTGACCAGCGGGTCCGTCACGCTGTCCGAGTTGCCGATCGCGGCACCCGCGCCCGCGGGCGTCACCGCGTGGGGCGACCGCGTCGGCGATCCCGTGGTTCTTCGCTGCGGGCTGGCGAAACCGCCCGAGCTGACGCCGACCTCGGCGCTGCGCCAGGTGTCCGGCGTGCGGTGGCTGCCGGTGCCGGGCACCGCGTCGGCCTCGTGGTTCGCCGTCGACCGCACGGTCTACATCGCACTCACGCTGCCGGAGGGCGTGGGCACCGGTCCACTGCAGACAGTGTCCGAAGTGGTCGGTGCGACGCTGCCCGCCCAGCGGGTGACGCCCTAGCGCAGACCGGTGCCGCGCGCCAACGCGGTGTCCACGAGCACGCCCAGCAGGGTCGGGTAGTCCACGCCCGAGACGGCCCACATCTTCGGGTAGGCCGAGGTGGGGGTGAAGCCGGGCATCGTGTTGACCTCGTTGACGGTCAGCGCGCCGTCCGCGCCCACGAAGAAGTCGACCCGCGCGAGGCCCTGGCAGTCGAGCGCGCGGAACGCCTCGACGGCCATGGCGCGCAACCGTTCGGTGACGGTGTCGTCCAGTTTGGCGGGGATGTCGAGTTCGCAGACGTCGTCGAGGTACTTCGCGTCGAAGTCGTACCAGTCGACGCCGTCGACCAGGCGGACCTCGGCGGGCTGGGACGCCTCCAGCCGGCCGTCCGGGAACTCCAGCACGCCGCACTCGACCTCGCGGCCGACGACCGCGGCCTCCACCAGCACCTTCGGGTCGATCTCGCGGGCGAGCGCGATCGCCGCGGCGAGCTGGTCCCACGCGGTGACCCGGCTGATGCCGGTGGACGAGCCCGCGCGCGACGGCTTGACGAACACCGGCAGACCGAGGTGGTCGCGCTCGGCGTCGGTCAGCGTGGCCTGGCCCCGGCGCAGCTCGACGTAGCGGCCGACGGGCAGGCCGTCGGCGGCGAGCAGCTTCTTGGTGTAGCCCTTGTCCATCGCGACCGCGCTGGCGAGCACGCCGGGGCCGACGTAGGGCAGCCCGACCATCTCCAGCAGCCCCTGGATGGTGCCGTCCTCGCCGTACGCGCCGTGCAGCACGGGAAACACCAGGTCGACGCCGGAGAGCACCTCGCCCTCGCGGCCGCGTTCCAGCACCACCAGGCGCGTCGAGGCCGGGTCGGCGGGCAGGGTGAGCGCGGTGCCGGACTCGATGCTCGGCATCGTGCGCTCGTGGATGCGCAGCACCGCCGGGTCGGCCGGGCCGAGCACCCAGGCCCCCTCGCGGGTGATGCCCACGGGCAGGACCTCGAACCGGTCCGGGTCGAGGTTGGCGAGCACACTCGCCGCCGACACGCAGGACACCGCGTGCTCGGTGCTGCGGCCGCCGAACACCACCGCGACCCGGATCTTTGAGCTGGCCATGGCGGACGACCCTACCCGGATGGGCTAACGACGGACCCCGTCGACCTGGTCAGGAGTCGTACCAGGACCGGAATCGCCTCGTGGAGCTGCTCGCGCGAGCACGCCGCGTAGCCCAGGGCGATGCCGAACCAGCTCGCCTGGCCGCTGTGGTGGCGGGCGAGGCCGTCGAGCAGCAGGCCACTACGCGACGCGGCGTCGATGAGGTCGCGCTCGGCGGCGGCCGAGTCCAGCGGCACCACCAGGTGCGCGCCCGCGTCGTCGCCGACCACGGGGACGCCGCCGTCGAGCAGCGCGCCCACCAGCAGGGTGCGCCGCTCGGACAGTTCGCGGCGCAGCCTGCGCAGGTGCCTGCCGAGGTCGCCGTTGCGGGCCAGTTCGACCACGACGAGCTGGCCCGCGGCGGCGGGGCCGGTGCCGGTGGACTCGCGGTGCTCCAGCACGGCGGCGACAACCCCGGGCGGCGCCACCATCCAGCCCGCGCCGAGCGTCGGGGTGAGGATCTTGCTGGTGGTGCCCAGGTGCACCACGACGTCCGGGGCGAGCGCGGCGAGCAGCGGCAGCGGGGCCACGTCGTAGCGCAGCTCGCCGTCGTAGTCGTCCTCGATGACCAGCCAGCCCTCCCGCCGCGCCCGCTCCACCAGCGCCACCCGCCGCCCCGCCGCCATCCGCCGCCCCAGCGGGTACTGGTGCGCGGGCGAGCAGTAGACGGCGCGGGTGCCCAGGGGCAGCGCGTCGAGCAGCAGGCCGTCGGCGTCGACCGGGGCGGGCACGACCCGCAACCCGGCCGCGCGCATGGTTTCCACGGCCCGCTGGTAGCCGGGTTCCTCGACGGCCACGGTGTCGCCGCGGCGCAGCACGGCCGCGGCCAGCTCGGCGAGCGCCGCGGTGGTGCCGCCGGTGGCCAGCACGGATTCGCCGTCGCCGCCGTCGAACTCGGCGCTGACCCGCAGGCCGCGGTGGCGCAGCAGGTGCTCGGCGACGGCCGCGCGATAGGCGGGCAGACCGGCGCGCTGCGGGCGGCGCAGCGGCGCGACGTCGGCCGCGGCCCGCCAGGCGCGCCGCCACGCCGACCGGTCGATCCCGCCGACCCACGGCGAGCCTGGCCGCAGGTCGATGGCGTCGGCCGCGGCCGACTCGGTGCGGGCGCGGCGCGGCCGGGCGCGCAGGGAACCCGGTGGCGCGGTGGTGATGTAGGTGCCGGACCCGTGTCTGCCCGCGATCCAGCCCTCGGCGTGCAACTGCTCGTAGGCGGCGGCGGTGACCGTGCGGCTGACCTTGAGCTGGGCGGCGAGCGTCCGGGTCGAGGGCAGCCGGTCGCCGCTGCGCAGCCGTCCGTCGGCCGCGGCGGTCCGCAGTTCCTCGGCGAGCTGCACGGCCAACGGGGTCGCTGACTCCCGGTCGACGGTCAGCGGCAGCGCGGGGCTCTCCGCCATAAGTGGCCTCCCAGAATTGCTCGGCTGTGGCCCTGTCAGCATGCCACTCGACGCGCCAGGCTGGTCACGTGACCGAGACATTTCCGTCCCCCAGTCAGTCCCCCAGGCTGTCCCCCACCGAGCGCAGCACCGTCCAGCGCGGCAAGAACCGGGCCGTCGCGGACCGGGCGGTGCTGCACTCGATCCTCGACGCCGGGCTGGTCTGCCACCTGTCGACGGTGGTCGACGGCGCGCCGCTGGTGCTGCCGACCGGCTACGGCCGCGACGGCGACACGCTCTACCTGCACGGCTCGACCGGTGCCCGCAGCCTGCGCACGGCGGCGGCGGGCGTCGAGGTGTGCGTGGCGGTGACCCTGGTCGACGGCATCGTCTACGCGCGGTCGGTGTTCCACCACTCGATGAACTACCGGTCCGCGGTGATCCACGGCACGGCGGTGCCGGTGACCGAGCCCGTGGCGAAGATCCGCGCCCTGCGCGCGCTCACCGACCACATGGCGCCCGGATCGTGGGAACACGCGCGCGTGCCCGACGCCAAAGAGCTGGCGGCGACGTCGGTGCTGGCCCTGGACCTGACCGAGGCCGCGGCGAAGATCCGCACGGGCGGGCCCGCCGACGACGAGGAGGACATCGACGCGGGCGCCGCGTGGGCCGGTGTGCTGCCGCTGCGCCAGGTTTGGGGCGCGCCGGAGCCGTGCGAGCTGCTGACCGGGGATTTCGCCGTTCCCGCGCACGTCACAGCGCGGGCGGTACCTGCGCGAGACCGGTGACCGGGTCGACCTGGAAGTGGCCCATCGCGGGCCGGACCGAGCGGTAGACGTGCAGGCTGACCGCCGGGTCGACTCCCGCGTTGCGGACCTGGTGCACGTAGCCCGGCCCGAACACGCGCGACTGCCCGGCGGCGACCTGGTGCAGCACCTTCGATGGCCGCTCCCCCGACGCGCCGCGGGCGACGCGCTCGGTCAGGGTGCCGCACACGACCGTGAACGCGCCCGCGGCCTGGGCGTGGTCGTGCAGGTCGGTGCTCTGGCCGGGGAGCCAGCTCATCAGCCAGACCTCCAGCTCGTCAGTGCGGTCGACCAGGGCGACGAACCGCACGTCGGGGTCGTAGCGCAGCAGCTCGCGCCACCGGGAGCGATCCTCGGCGTACTGCCGGGCGATCAGCGCCGGGTGGGCGCCCGCGGGGATTCCGCCGAGGGCGACGGTGTTGGGCGGCACAGCGAACATGGGATACTCCATCGGGATGCGCGAACACGATGCGGCGCCCCGTGGGGCCGCCGAGAGCGGGCTGGATCACCGACAGGGACAGAGCGCGCCGACGACCCGGCCGAGGTCGTGCTGACCCAGCCGGTCGGGCATGGCGCGTAGTGACACGCCACTAAGGAAAGCAGCCGTCCTCGGAACCGGTCAACGCCGCCCACCAGGTGGGAAGCGCACCCATCCAGGACCCCGCGCGCACCGAATGGTCCATAGCGGAGACGCCAGGCGCCGCGCGGGGAATGCGTGCCAGAGGACGAGAGCAGGTGGACATGGCCGAACGTGTTCGGCGGATTGCCGGAGTGGCCGATGTCGAACGGGTCGAACCACCCGACTCCAGTGCCCTGCTCCAACTCGTCGCGCGTGGTGACGAGCAAGCCTTCGAGAAGCTCTACGGCATCGTGTCCGCGCCGGTCTTCGGTCTCGTCCGGCGCATCGTGCGGGACCCGGCCCAGTCCGAGGAGGTGACCCAGGAAGTGATGCTCGAACTGTGGCGGACCGCCGCCAGGTACGCCCCGGAGCGCGGCAGCGCGATGACCTGGGTCATGACCCTGGCCCACCGCCGCGCGGTCGACCGGGTGCGCTCGGCCCAGTCCGCGACGGACCGGGAGGACAAGGCGTTCCGCCGGGAGACCACCCGCCCGTTCGACGAGGTCGCCGAACTGGTGAACACCCGACTCGAACACGAGCAGGTGCGCCGCTGCCTGGCGAGCCTCACCGACCTGCAGCGGGAGTCGGTCGAACTGGCCTACTACCGCGGACTGACCTACCGCGAGGTGTCCGAACTGCTGGACACGCCGCTCGGAACCATCAAGACTCGACTGCGCGACGGACTGATCCGCATGCGCGACTGCCTGGGGGTGACCCGATGACCGCAGACATCCACGCGCTGACTGGCGCCTATGCGCTCAACGCGATCCCCGAGTTCGAGCGGGCCGCGTTCGAACGCCATCTCGCCGAGTGCGAGTCGTGTGCCCAGGAGGTGCGCGAACTGCAGGACACCGCGACCCGGCTGGGCGAGGCCGCCTCCGAGCAGCCGCCCGCCGAACTCAAGGCGCAGGTGCTCGCCCGGATCGCCGAGGTCCGCCAGCTTCCCCCACTGGGCGACGACCTCGCCGAGCTGCGTGCGGAGAAGGTCGCCCGGCGGCGCTCGCCGTGGCCGATGCGGATCACCGGTGTCGCCGCGGCGGTGCTGCTGGTGGTGTCGGTGTCGCTGGGCTTCCTGCTGGTCGAGAACCGCAAGAACCTCGACTCGGTGCAGGCCCAGTCGGTCGCGATGGCCGGCCTGCTCTCGGCCAACGACGCGAAGTTCGTCAGCGGCTCGACGACGTCCGGCCTCAACGGCACCGTGGTCCTCTCCCGCGACCGCGGCCAGGTCATGTTGCTCGCGGGCGGCGTCCCCACCGCCCCCGACGGCAAGACCTACCAGGTCTGGCTCATGGGCGACGGCGACCCGCGGTCCATCGGCCTGATGGACCCGGACCAGGAGGGCCGCGCGTCGCTGCTGAACGCGTCCTCGGGCATCGGCGGCGCCACGCAGATCGGTGTCACGGTCGAGCCCAACGGCGGCTCGCCGCTGCCCACCAGCGAAGTCGTGATGCAGATGACGTTGCCGGTCTGATTCCGATCCACCGCACTGAGGGCCCTTGCCGCGGCAGGGGCCCTCAGTGCGTCTCCAGGGCGGCCAGCACGTCGGCGACGAGGTCGCGGGTGTCCTCGCAGCCGCACGAGAAGCGGAGCAGGCCCGCGGGCACCGGATCGCCCCAGCGGGCACGTCGATCGGCGGTCGAGTGCAGGCCGCCGAAGCTGGTCGCGGACGTCACCAGGTGGGCCGCGGCGAGGAAGGACGCCACCGCGGCGGCCGACTCCAGTTCGAAGGTGACGACGCCGCCGAAGCGGCGCATCTGCCGGGACGCCACCGCGTGGGCCGGGTCGTGCGGCGAGCCCGGCCAGCGGACACCGCGGACGCGCGGGTGTCCCCGCAGGGCCTCGTAGAGCGCGGCGGCGTTGTCCGCCTGCCGCGCCAGGCGCAGGTCGAGGGTGCCGAGGCCGCGGTGCGCGAGCCAGACCTCGAACGGCCCCGGCACGCACCCACTCGCCGTGCGCTCGGCCCGCAGCCGCGCGGCCAGCCGGGCGTCGGCCGTGCTGATGTGGCCGAGCACGACGTCGCTGTGGCCCGCGAGGGCCTTGGTGTCGCTGGCCAGGGTGACATCGGCGCCCAGTTCCAGCGGCCGCTGGCCGAGCGGGGTCGCCGTGGTGTTGTCCACCGCGACCAGCGCGCCCGCGGCGTGCGCGAGCGCGGCGACCGCCGCGATGTCGCACACGTCGAGGCCCGGGTTCGACGGGGTCTCCAGCAGCACCAGGCGCGCGCCCGCGACGGTCTCGGCCGACCACGGCGCGGCTGTCGGGATCTCGCGCACGTCCAGCTTCAGCGCGGCCAGGTGGTCACGGACGTAGTCGCGGGTCGAGAAGTAGCCGTCGGCGGGCAGCACGACCGTGTCGCCCGCGCCGAGGACCGTGCGCAGCAGCGACGAGACCGCGGCCATGCCCGAGGAGTAGACCACGCACTCGCCGCCGTCGAGGCCGCCGATCGCGGCCTCCAGCGCCCGCCAGGTGGGGTTGTGCGGACGGCCGTACCAGTCGTCGCCATCGCCGCCGAGATGGAACTGGGCGGCGAACACCGGCTGCGGCGGCACGGGCGCGCCGGGGGCGGCGGGCGAGACCCCCGCGTGCACGCACCGGGTGCCGTCGCCGAGGCCGGCGCTCACCGCTCCGGCTTCGTCTTGCGGCCGATCAGCTCGCCCGCCATCTCGCGCGGGTCGAACCCGTCGTGGCACACCCGGTGCACCATCTCGGTGATCGGCATCTCGACGCCGTGCCGCAGCGCCAGCTCACGGATCGACGAGCACGACTTCACGCCCTCGGCGACCTGCCCGTGCGCGGCGGCCTGCGCCTGCGCCACCGTCTCGCCCCGGCCCAGCCGCGCGCCGAAGCTCCGGTTGCGCGACAGCGGCGACGAGCAGGTGGCGACCAGGTCGCCGAGGCCGGCGAGGCCGGCGAAGGTCATCGGGTCCGCGCCGAGCGCGGCGCCCAGCCTGCTGGTCTCGGCCAGGCCGCGGGTGATGAGCGTGGCGAGGGTGTTCGCGCCGAACCCGAGGCCGTCGGCCATGCCGCAGGACAGCGCGATGACGTTCTTGCACGCGCCACCCAGCTCGCAGCCCACCACGTCGGTGATCGTGTACGGCCGGAAGTAGCTGGTGCTGCACGCCTGCTGCAGGGCGACCGCGCGGTCGTGGTCGCGGCAGGCGATGACCGTGGCCGTCGGCTGCTCCTCGGCGATCTCCTTGGCCAGGTTGGGCCCGGACACGACCGCGATCCAGTCCTCCCGCACGCCCGTGACGTCGGCGACGACCTCGCTCATCCGCTTGAGCGTGCCCAGTTCGACACCCTTCGCGAGGCTGACGAGCGTCGCGTCGGGCACCAGCAGGGGGCGCCACGCGGTCAGGTTGTGCCGCAGGCTCTGGCTCGGCACGGCCAGCACGACCGTGGTCGCGCCGTCGATCGCGAGCCGCGGGTCCGAAGTGGACGTCAGGGTGTCGGGGAGCCGGATGCCCGGCAGGTACTCGGGATTCTCCCGGCGCTCGGTGATCGCGTCGGCCACGTCGCGCCTGCGCGCCCACAGCGTGACCTCGCGGCCGGTGTCGGCCATGACCTTCGCGAAGGCGGTGCCCCACGATCCCGCGCCCAGTACGGCGAACTTCTCGTCCATGGGGGTCAGCTCGCGGACTCGTCGGCGTTGCCCTTGACCCCTGGGCGGAAGAACTCCGCGGGTGCCGGTTCCTCGCGGATCTCGGCGAGCAGGTCGCGCACGTCGGCCATGATCAGGTCGGTGACCTCGCGCAGCAACTGGTTGGTGACCGGCCTGGCGCGCTGCGCGGACAGGTCGACCGGGTCGCCGACGACGGTGACGACCCGCTTGCGCGGCAGCGGCCGGAACTTCTTGGTGTAGCCGTTCCAGATGTCGTTGGTGCCCCACCGCGCGGCCGGGACGACCGGCACGTCGTTCTGCAGCGCCAGCCGCGCCACCCCGGTGCGCGCGCGCATCGGCCAGCCGTCGGGGTCCTTGCTGATGGTGCCCTCGGGGTAGATGAGCACGAGCTTGCCCTCCTGCAGCGCCTGGTGGGCGGCACGCAGGCTGTCCCTGGCCTCGGCCGAGCCCCGATAGACCGGGATGCCGCCGGACCCGGCGAGGATGCGGCCGAGTACCGGAAGCTGGAACAGGCTGTCCTTGGCCATGAACCGGGGCACCCGCTTGTGCCGGTGCACGAAGACCGCGTCGTTCGGCGGGTCCAGGTGCGACACGTGGTTCATCACCAGCAGCGCGCCGCCGGTCGCGGGCAGCTTCTCCGCGTCGACGAACGTGCGCTTGCCCAGCCAGGTCAGCGGGTAGAACATCGCCGCCGCGGTGGTGACCCAGAACCCGCCCTTCTCGCGCTTGCCCAACTGCTCCTCCTCCGCGCCCGGTGCCGTGACCAGTGAGTCTCCCTGGCGGACCGGCCGCGGGTCCAGACGGGGTCGGCTGTCAGCTTCGGCCGGCAGTATCGACGGTGTGGTGGACCTCGTGGTGCCGGTGAAGCAGCTCGACCGGGCGAAGTCGCGGCTGCGTGGCGCCGTGCCGGGCGGGCGCGTCGGGCATCGCGCGCTGGTGCTGGCCGTAGTGCTCGACACCGTCACCGCCGCGCTGGCCGCGCCCGGCGTGCGCAGGCTGCTCGTGGTGTGCGAGGACGCCCGGGTGATCGAGGCCCTGCGCGACACGGGCGCCGAGTGCGTCGACGAACGCGGCCTGCCGGGGCTCAACGCGGCGCTGGTCTTCGGCGCGGACCTGCTGCGGGCGGGCGATCCGCACTCGGTCGTCGGCGCGCTGCAGGCCGACCTGCCCGCCCTGCGTCCGGCGGAGTTGGCCGCGGCACTGACCGAGGCGGACGGCCGCCGCGCGTTCGTGCCGGACCGGCCCGGCACGGGGACCACGCTGCTGCTGTCCGCGCCGGGCGGCCCGCTCGCCCCGCGCTTCGGGGTCGGGTCGGCCGCGGCGCACGCGGCGGACGCCGTGCGGGTCGGTGCCGACCTCGCCACGCTGCGCCGCGACGTGGACACCGACGCCGATCTGGCCGCCGCCCGCGAGCTGGGTCTCGGTCCGCGCACCACCCGGGCGGCTCAGGTCGCCTGTGGGGCGCGGTGAGAATTCACTCCGCTGTTCGCAACCGGAGTGCACCGCGCGGACGTCCTTGCCGGACAATGGGACCTTGTGAGCAAGGACAGGACAAAGGACAACGCCAAGAACCCGGCCACGGTGACCGCCGCACTGCCTGCCGTCACCGCCATCGAGCCCGCCGAACCGCGCGGTGTGCCCTCCGCGCCGCCCGCGGTGACCCCGGCGGTCACCGACACCGACCTGCCCGACGACCGCTACCTCAACCGCGAACTGTCCTGGTTGGACTTCAACGCGCGGGTGCTCGCGCTGGTCGAGGACTCCTCGCAGCCGCTGCTGGAGCGGGCCAAGTTCCTGGCCATCTTCGCCGGGAACCTGGACGAGTTCTACATGGTGCGCGTCGCGGGCCTCAAGCGGCGCAACGAGACCGGCCTGTCGGTGCGCAGCGCGGACGGCCTCACCCCGCGCGAGCAGTTGGGCTACATCGCCAAGCGCAACCAGGAACTGGTCGAGCAGCACTCCCGCGCGTTCGCCGAACGGGTGCGCCCCGAGCTGGCCGAGCGCGGCATTCGGATCGCGACCTGGACCGAGGTCACCGACGACGAGCGGGAGCGGCTGTCGGTGTACTTCCGCGAGCAGGTCTTCCCCGTGCTCACCCCGCTCGCGGTCGACACCGCCCACCCGTTCCCCTATATCTCGGGGCTGTCGCTGAACCTCGCGGTGACCGTGCGCGACCCGCAGGGCGGCGTCGAGCGCTTCGCCAGGGTCAAGGTGCCGGACAACGTGCCGCGGCTGGTGGCGATCGACCGCAGCGCCGACGAGCAGGTCGCGATCTTCCTGCCGCTGGAGGAACTCATCGCGGCGCACCTCAACACGTTGTTCGCGGGCATGGACATCATCGAGGTGAACGTCTTCCGGGTCACCCGCAACGCCGACCTGGAGGTCGAGGAGGACCGCGACGAGGATCTGCTGCAGGCACTGGAACGGGAGCTGGCGCAGCGCCGGTTCGGCCCGTCGGTGCGCCTGGAGATCGCCGACGACATGAGCGAGCACATGCTCGAACTGTTGTTGCGCGAGTTGGAGGTGCACCCCAACGACGTCGTCGTGGTGCAGGGCCTGCTCGACCTCTCGTGCCTGTGGCAGCTCTACGGCGTGGACCGCAAGGAACTCAAGGACCCGCCGTTCGTGCCCGCCACGCACCCGGCGTTCGCCGAGCGGGAGACGCCCAAGAGCGTGTTCGCCACCCTGCGCGACGGCGATGTCCTGGTGCACCACCCGTACGACTCGTTCTCCACCAGCGTGCAGCGCTTCGTCGAGCAGGCCGCGAGCGACCCGCATGTGCTGGCGATCAAGCAGACCCTGTACCGCACCTCGGGTGACTCCCCGATCGTGGACGCGCTCATCGACGCGGCCGAGGCGGGCAAGCAGGTGGTGGCGCTGGTCGAGCTGAAGGCGCGCTTCGACGAGCAGGCCAACATCAAATGGGCGCGGGCACTGGAAAAGGCGGGCGTGCACGTCGTCTACGGGTTGGTGGGCCTCAAGACGCACTGCAAGATCGCGCTCGTGGTCCGCCAGGAGGGCGCCACGATCCGGCGCTACTGCCACATCGGCACCGGCAACTACAACCCGAAGACCGCGCGGCTCTACGAGGACGTCGGCCTGCTCACCGCGGAACCGTCGATCGGCGCGGACCTCACCGACCTGTTCAACGTGCTGACCGGCTACGCCCGCCAGGACGAGTACCGCAGCTTGCTGGTGGCGCCCTACGGGGTGCGGCGCGGGATCGTCGAGCGCATCGAGCAGGAGGTCGAGCACCTTCGCGCGGGCCGCCCGGCCGGGGTGCGGATCAAGATGAACTCCCTTGTGGACGAACAGGTGATCGACTCGCTCTACCGCGCTTCGCAGGCCGGGGTGTCGATCGACATCGTCGTCCGCGGGATCTGCGCGCTGAAGCCGGGAATCGAGGGGCTCAGCGACAACATCCGGGTGCGGTCGATCCTCGGCCGGTTCCTGGAGCACTCGCGGATCTTCCACTTCCAGGGGGCAGACGAACACTGGATCGGCAGCGCGGACATGATGCACCGCAACCTCGACCGCCGCGTCGAGGTGCAGGTGCGGGTGACCGATCCCCGGCTCACCGCGCAGCTCGACGCCGTCTTCGAGTCCTGTCTGGACTCAGCCACCCGGTGCTGGGTGCTCTCCGCCAAGGGCGACTGGGAACCGTCCCCCTCGAACGGAACCTCGGTGCGCGACCACCAGGCCGAGTTGATCGCGCGCCAACGCGCACTAGGGTGACGCCGGTGTCGACCACGATCGCAGCCGCGGGCGCGGTGTTGTGGCGGACCGACTCGGCGGGCGCGATCGAGGTCGCCGTCGTCCACCGGCCCCGCTACGACGACTGGAGCCTGCCCAAGGGAAAGCTCGACCCGGGCGAGACGATCCACGCCGCCGCGGTGCGGGAAATCGCCGAGGAGACCGGTTTCACCGCCGTCCTCGGCCGTTTCCTGGTGCGCAACACCTATCCGGTGCCGGGCGCGGTGAAAATGGTCGACTACTTCGCCGCGCGGGCCGCGGCGGGCTCGTTCACCCCGAACGACGAAGTGGACGAACTGCGCTGGCTGACGCCCAAGCGGGCCGGGAAACTGCTGAGCTACCAGGACGACCGCCGTGTGCTCGCGGCGTTCGGCGCCGTCCCGGCCGACACCGTCACCGTGCTGCTGGTCCGGCACGGCCACGCGGGCAAGAAGGACCTGTGGACCGGCGCGGACGACGAGCGCCCGCTGTCGGTGACCGGACGCGGCCAGGTGAGTGCCCTGACGCGGCTGCTGCCGCTGTTCGGGCCGGACCGGGTGTACTCGGCGCCGAAACTGCGCTGCCAGGCCACGGTGCGCCCGCTGGCGGCGTCGCTCGGCGTGCCGGTACGGACCGAGCCCGAACTGTCGGAGTCCGGCCACCGCAGGAATCCGGCCGCCGCGACCGCCCGGTTGCTGGCCATCGCCGCGGCGGGCGGGACACCGGTGGTGTGCAGCCAGGGCGGCGTGATCCCGGATGTGGTCACGGAACTGGCCGCGGAGTCCAGAGTGGAGCTGGGCGAGGTCCGCAGCCGCAAGGGCAGCGTGTGGGTGCTGTCCTTCGGCCCCGGACTCGTGGCGGCGCACTACATCGACCGCCCGGGCTGAGATCACCGCGGCAGTCCGACGCGCCCACACCGCCGAAGCACGCACGCGAGAGCCCCGCACGGGAGAAGCGTGCGGGGCTCTCGCGATGTGCTCTTGCTGCTACTTCTTGGCCGCGCTCACCTTCTTGGCTGGCGTGGCCTTGGCGGTCGCCTTGGGCGTGCTGCTCTGCGTGGCCGTCGTCGCCTTCTTCGCCGCGGGCTTGGCCGCCGGGGTGGCCTTCTTGGCCGCCGTCGCCGTCGCCGCGGCGGGCTTGGCCGCCGTCGGCGTGGCGGTGGTGGCCTTGTCCGCGGTCGTCGTCGCCGCCGCGGCGGGCGTCGCTGCCGCAGCCCGGGGTGTGGCCTTCGGCGCCGCGGCCGCCGGCTTGGCTGCCGCCGCGCGGGTGCGCGTGGTGGTGCTGCGCGTCGCCGCGGCGCGGGTCGTGGTGCCCGCCGCCGCGCGCGTGGTGGTCGCCGCGGTGCCGCGTGCCGCGGCTGCCGCCGGACGCGCCGCCGCCACCTTGGGCAGCTTCTTCGCCCCGCTCACGACCTCCTTGAACATCGTGCCCGCGCGGAACGCGGGAACGTTGGTCTTCTTGACTTTCACCGTCTCGCCGGTACGCGGGTTGCGCGCGGTACGGGCAGCACGGGCGCGCTTCTCGAACACGCCGAAGCCGGTGATGTTGACCTTCTCGCCCTTGTTGACCGTACGAACGATCACGTCGACGAGACCGTCGACCGCAGCGCCTGCGGCCTTCTTGTCGCCAAGGCGCTCGGACAACGCCTCGATGAGTTGGGCCTTGTTCACCCTTCAGTCCTCCGTAAGAGACCACACTGCCGTTTACGGCCGAAACAGGCCGACTTCTCGCCACCGTATGCCTATAGGCGCGTAATTTCCACGCGACGCGCCCGATTTTTCCTTGCATCGTGCGATGTTCGGCCCTTTGGCGGGGGTCGAATCGGGACATTCGGTCGTCGCGCGGCTCCGGCGAGGTCGATTTTCCGGTGCCGCGGCGGGCGCCGGAACCCCTTACGAGAAGGGATTCCGGCCCGCCCATCAGGCCGTCGGCACGGGTGTGGTCACCGGCTTCCACTTGGGCCTGGCCTGCTCGAACTCGGTGACGGCGGTCTCGTGGCGCAGGGTCAGGGCAATGTCGTCGAGCCCTTCGAGCAGCCGCCAGCGGGTGTAGTCGTCGACGAGGAACGGGGCGGTGAAGTCCTTTGCCCGGACGGTCTTCTCCCGAAGGTCCACGGTGACCTCGGTTCCCGGCTCGGCTTCGAGCAACTTCCACAGCAGCTCGACGTCGGACTGCGCGCACTCGGCGGCCACCAGGCCCTGTTTTCCGGCGTTGCCCCGGAAGATGTCGGCGAACCGGGCGGCGACGACGACCCGGAATCCGTAGTCCGACAACGCCCAGACCGCGTGCTCCCGCGAGGATCCGGTGCCGAAGTCGGGGCCCGCGACCAGCACACTGCCCGATCGGTACGGCTCCTGGTTGAGCACGAATTGCTCGTCGGCGCGCCAGGCCGCGAACAGCCCGTCCTCGAACCCGGTGCGGCTGACCCGCTTCAGGTAGACCGCGGGAATGATCTGGTCGGTGTCCACGTTGGACCTGCGCAGGGGTACGCCTACTCCGGTATGCGTGGTGAACGGCTGCATCGGTTGTCAGTCCCTCAGGTCGTCGCGAGCAGGTCTTCAGGCGAGGACAGCGTGCCGCGCACCGCGGTCGCGGCGGCCACCAGCGGGGACACCAGGTGCGTGCGGCCGCCCTTGCCCTGCCTGCCCTCGAAGTTTCGGTTCGATGTGGACGCACTGCGCTCGCCCGCGGCGAGTTGGTCGGGGTTCATGCCAAGGCACATCGAGCAGCCCGCCTGCCGCCATTCCGCGCCCGCGGCGAGGAACACCTGGTCCAGACCCTCGGATTCGGCCTGCGCGCGGACCCGCATCGAGCCGGGCACCACCAGCATTCGCAAGCCGTCGGCCACCTGCCTGCCGCGCAGCACATCCGCGGCGGCGCGCAGGTCCTCGATCCGGCCGTTGGTGCAGGAGCCCAGGAACACGGTGTCGACGCTGATGTCGCGCAGCCGCGTGCCCGGCGCGAGGTCCATGTACGACAGTGCCCGCTCGGCCGCCACCCGCTCGTTCTCGTCGGCGATCTGCTCCGGGTCGGGGATGCTCGCCGACAGCGGCAGTCCCTGGCCGGGATTGGTGCCCCACGTGACGAACGGGGTGAGCGCGGCGGCGTCGATGACCACCTCGGCGTCGAACTCGGCGTCGTCGTCGGTGCGCAGTTCGCGCCACGCGGCGACGGCGTCGTCCCAGTCCACTCCAGACGGCGCGTGTGGACGGCCCTTCAGATAGGCGAAAGTCGTCTCGTCGGGGGCGATCATCCCGGCCCGCGCGCCCGCCTCGATCGACATGTTGCACACCGTCATCCGGGCTTCCATCGACAGTGTCGCGATAGCCGGGCCGCGGTACTCCAGCACGTAGCCCTGCCCGCCGCCGGTGCCGATGCGGGCGATGACGGCGAGGATGACGTCCTTCGCGGTGACCCCTGGGCGAAGTTCGCCATCGACGGTGACGGCCATGGTCTTGAAGGGACGCAGCGGCAGCGTCTGGGTGGCGAGCACGTGCTCGACCTCGGAGGTGCCGATACCGAAGGCCAGCGCGCCGAACGCGCCGTGCGTGGAGGTGTGGCTGTCGCCGCAGACGACCGTCATGCCGGGCTGCGTGAGCCCGAGCTGCGGGCCGACGACGTGCACGATGCCCTGTTCGATGTCACCCATCGGGTGCAGCCGGACACCGAATTCCGCGCAGTTGCGGCGAAGCGTGTCCACCTGAGTGCGCGACACCGGGTCCGCGATTGGGAGATCGATCCCAATTGTCGGAACGTTGTGGTCCTCGGTCGCTATCGTCAGGTCGGGCCTGCGCACCGGCCTGCCACCCGACCGAAGACCGTCGAACGCCTGCGGACTGGTCACCTCGTGCACCAGGTGCAGGTCGATGTAGAGCAAATCAGGTTCGGCGCCGCTGCCGCGCCGCACCACATGCTGCTCCCACACCTTCTCGGCGAGCGTCTGAGCCATCGCTCATCACCATCAGCTTCCCACGGACTGGACTTCCCACATGACGGGAAAGTAGTATCGAGACGTGGGACAGCATAGCGGCATCGGTGTTCTGGACAAGGCAATGGCCGTACTGCAGGCCGTGGCCAAGGAGCCCTGTGGGCTGGCGGAGCTGTGTACCAAGACCGGACTGCCTCGGGCCACGGCCCACCGGTTGGCGGTCGGCCTGGAGGTGCATCGTCTGCTGCGCAGGGGAACCGACGGCAGGTGGCGGCCTGGCGCGGCGCTCGGCGAACTGGCGGGAGGGGCGACCGACCCGCTGCTCGACGCCGCGACCGCCGTGCTGCCGCGGCTTCGCGACCGCACCGGCGAGAGCGTGCAGCTCTACCGCCGCGACGGTCTACACCGGATCTGTGTGTGCTCCGCGGAGCCGCCCAGCGGCCTGCGCGACACCGTCCCGGTCGGCGCGCGCCTGCCGATGACGGCCGGTTCCGGCGCGAAGGTGCTCGCGGCGTGGGCCGATCCGGCGACACAGCGGAGTCTGCTGGTGGACGCGGTGTACGGGGAGCGCGCCCTGCTGGAAGTCCGGCGGCGCGGGTGGGCGCAGAGTGTGGCGGAGCGGGAACCGGGAGTGGCGAGCGTGTCGGCGCCGGTGCGGGACGCGTCCGGGGCGGTGGTCGCGGCGGTGTCGGTGTCCGGGCCCATTGATCGGATGGGGAGGCGACCGGGGGCACGGTGGGCGGCGGACCTGCTGGCGGCGGCCGATGCCCTGCAGAACCGGTTGTAGGGGGCGGCACGGGTGTCCGCCGGGGCGATCAGCGGCGGCGGGGCGAGGTCGACCAGTCCGGGCAGGCGGTTCAGCCGGTCGAGCGCTCGGCGCGGGCGGACCGGACTCGGGCGTAGGCGACGAAAGCCGCGGCGAGACCCACTTCCGCGGTGAGGATCGCCGCGGCGGCGGCCGGTCCCACCCACGAGGTGAGCGTGACGTACCACAGGCCGACCAGGAACCAGGCCAGCGCGGCGAGGAAGACCGCGGTGGCCACGCCGTAGCCGACGTACGCGGCGTGGTCGGCGGCGCGGTAGGACCTGGACTGCCCGCGTCTGCGGTGGACGACAAGCCATGCCCAGTACCGGTAACTCTGCCGCCGCAGGTCATCCATGCCGAGCGCGTGGTTGATCATGTGGTAGCCGTCCATCTGCAGGAACGGGATGAGGTTCATCAGCGCCCCGGCGGTGCCGAACAGAACGATGGACGCCGCCGCGCCGCGCCACCAGCTGTCCGGTTCGGCCGACAGCCACCACAGCGCGAAGGGCACCATCGCCAGCAGGCTGGTGAACACGCCCGCGAACGCGGTGTAGACCCGCTCGCGGCGGCGTGGGAAGAACCTGGTGTCCTCGGTGTTGCAGAACGGCGCGAAGATCGGAAACCGCCACAGCAAGCCGATCTCGCGCACGGTGCCGCCGAAGTGCTTGCAGGCCAGGCCATGCGCGCACTCGTGCAGGGCGATCACCAGCCAGGTCACCGGGAACGACAGCGGCAGCGCCGCCCACCGCCCGCCCGTGGCGAAGTCGGCGACCATGTCCTCGGCGCGCACGGCGACCAGGACCACCAGGGCGACCGCCAGCGCGGCGCCGGGCAGCACGAAGAACGGCGAGAACAGCCAGGACAGTCGTCTCGCCAGTACCGACAGCCACCGGTCCGGGTTCACCAGCACGAACCGGCGCTGCAACAGAGAACTCCGCCTGCTCGCGGTGTCCCCCTCCTGCCGGAGGCGAGCCAACTCCTGCTCATCCACCTCCCCCGCCATGAGCTGCCGCGCGCCCAGCATGGTGAAGATCTGCCGCCAGCTCTGCGGGCCGAGCATGCGCCCGTAGTGATCGGCATAGGCGTGCTCGATGTCGGCGGCGGTGTGCCGTCCGTCCATTCGGGACACGACGAAGAACTCTTTCTCGCCGAGCCGGTACACCCGGTTCGTCCGCCGGTCCTTCACGTGGTGGACGAGCGCGTCATCGCGCCGCTGGGCAGGCCCGAAGATCACCTCTGGACGGAGGGTCGGGCGCGCCGCCGTCCGGGCGTCGGTCACGCCCGCACTGCCGAATCGAGCACGGCCTTGCGGAGGATGTAGGACAGGTACACCTCGTCGGCGATGGTGACGCCGAGCCGGTTGTTGGTCATGTGCAGATACGAACTCAGCAGAATGGCCAGCGCCGAGTCCACATCGGACACCGGCCCGCGGGCGAAGACCAGCTCGCCCCGCTCGGCGAGCACCGTGGTCCTGGCGCGCAGGTCACGCACGTGGTTCAGCCATTCCGTTTCCAGCGCGGTGAGTTCGGCGTCCCGGCCCGCCACCCGATCCCGGATCTCGGCCACCCGGGCGGTCAGCCGCGGCGCCATCCGCGCGTAGCTGGCGTCGAAGACCTCGTAGCGCTTCGGGCTGTCCTCCTGGAAGTTGGTCTCCCAGAACGTCCGGTAGTCGGTCAGGAAACGCGCGACCCGGTCGGCGGTGCGGAGGAACTCGAAGCACAGCACGGCCGCGAGCTGGACGGACTGGCCGAGCAGTACGGTTCGCACGTGCACGTTCGTGGTGCCGAGCAGCCGGAGCACGATGTCGCTGGACTTCTCGAAGTGCCACTCCGACACCTCCAGTCCGGCCGGGCCGCCGTACCGGTCGTACTCCGGTTCGTAGGGGAGGTAGTCGAAGCTGTTGTTCGCCCGGAACGGCATGCCCGCGTCGCCGTAGGTGGCTGCCCAGCTCTGCTCGCCGTACTCGGCCACGTACAGCCTGCGGTACAACACATCCATGCCCGCCCGGTCGGCGTCGTACAGGGCCGGGCGGCGGCGCAGGAACCCGGCCAGCGCGGCCTCCAGTTCGGCGCGGATCACGTCGGGGTCCGCGTCCGGCGCGGGCAGCAGCCGGATTCGGACGTGCGGACCCTCCAGCCAGTAGGTGATGAAGAAGAAGCGGGTGATCAGCCCCCGCTCGCGCAGCCCGGCGACGAGCGGCCGCACGCAGTCGACCAGCATCGGGTTGGCGTTGCTGGCATAGAACACGTGCACGGAGATCCACTGCCGAACCTCGGGCGCGGTGCGGGTCATCACGACTCCCTGCGGACGTGGTCGAGTTCGACGGTCAGTTCGGTCACGTACCGCTTGCCGTCGCGGCGCAACCACAGCTCGCTGTGGTCGGGCGTCATCTCGGTCATCACCAGCCGCGAGTCGGCGCCGCGCGCCATCGCGTCCAGCAGCACCAGCGCGAAGTAGTTGTCGAAGTCCACGTACAGCGGCTTGTGCTCCGGCGGCGCGTCACCCGCGCCAGCGTCACCGTCCACAGCAGACGAACGGCTCGCCGCGTCCGCGGTGACGAACACGTGCCGCGGCACCCCGTTCGCCTCGCGCCACCGGGCCCAGTCGAGGAACCACCGCTCCTCCCCCTGGCCCGCGACCGGGCGCGGCAGGTAGTCCGGGTGCACCTTCCACATTCGCCGCTGCAGCACCACATTCCGGTAGGTGATCCGCGGATAACAGGCGATGGTCTTGCCGGGCAGCGACACGTCGGTGCCGCTCCAGAGGTCGAACTGCGCCATGGACGTGTAGGAGAAGTTGAGCAGCACCTGCTGGACCTCGGGCAGTGCCATCGGCATGAGGAAACCCAGGTACACCGGGATGATCTCCACGCCGAGCCGCCGCGACCGAAGCACCAGCCGGTCCGCGCGCTCGTCGTGCTCGATGTAGAGGTCTTCCACCGGCACCTGCTCGTCCGGCGGCCGGGTGCTCAGCTCGCCGGGGCACACCAGCTCGTAGTCGGTGACCCGCGGGTGCAGGTTGAGGTTGGTGCTGTCGTACCCGCCCTTGAGTTCGGCGAACACCGCGCCGTCGGGCCGCAGGCGGCGCAGCGTCTCGCGCAGCCCGGCGACCATGGACGCGTGTTCCTCGTCCTCGAACAGATGCGCGAACCGGGAGAACAGCAGGGTCAGTCCACTGTAGATCCGGTTGATCACCACGAGCGGCTCGCGCACCCCGTCGTCGGCGACCTGGAGGAAGAACGACAGCGGCCGCAGCGAGCCGAGCGAGTCCGGCATCAGGTCGGCCACGGTATCCACAAAGGACTCGTCGAGCGCCAGCTCGGTGGCCCCGGCGGGCAGCCGCGCGTACCGCTGGTTCATCAGCGCCGCGGTGTGCTCCCGCGCCTCGTCCAGCGCGGCGATCTCGGGCTGCTTGAACCAGTTCTCCTGGCGGACGTACCTGTTGTCCTTGTCGAACGCCCGCCTGCGCATGAGCCTGCCGGTGTAGTGCTCGAAGAAGTCCCGCTGGAACTCGTGGGCGAAGCTCAGGAAGTCGGCGCAGTGACCGCCGGAGCCGTTGCGGGCGACGAAGAATCCCTTGGTGACCAGCCGCCTGCCGAGGTTCAGGTCGAACATCGGCAGGATCCGGCCGAGATCGCGCAGCCCCGGCAGCAGCCGACGCTCCCACAGGTCCCGGTCGCCGACCACCGTGGCGGTCCGCTCGGTGGCATCCTCGTACAGCACGGTCCGCGGCACGGCGACCTGCCCGTGCCCCAGTTCGCCGTGCAACTCGGCCAGCGCGGTGGCGATCTCGCCGAGCAGCGCGCGGCGGCCGTCCGTGGTCGCGGCCGGATAGGCGTCGACCCGGTCCGCCACCTCGGCCAACCCGCTCGCCAGCGAGTGCGACCACGGCCGGTCGAGTTCGCGCAGGCACTCACGGTACCTGGCGAACGGGTCCGGCCGGTGGATGTCCAACTGCAGTTGCGGCACCACGAGCAGGCCGAGGCGCAGCAGGTGGCCGAGATACGCGGCGACGGCCTCGCGGGTCCGGCCCGCACCGTCCCGCGCGTACAGCAGTTCGGCCAACTCGGCCATGCGCAGCTCCCCGCGCTCGCCGAGCAGGTCGAGGGTGTCGGTGAGCAGCGGCCCAGTCGGCAGGTAGAACAGCGTCTCGTGCACCGGCTCCATGGTGACCGCGGCGTCGGGGTCGTCATCGACGGTCCGCTGCCTGCGCAGATAGCGGATCCGGTCGTGGTGCGTCTGCCAACCCGCAGTGGCCCGCACCGGGAGCTGCCACCTGATCGACTCGTCGGCCGCCGCCATTGTGGACAGTCGAGCGAGCACCGCCATGTTCAGCCTGGTCCTGCTGCGCTTGCCGGTGCCGCCGAACTCGACGGCCAGCGGCACCCCCAGACCATCCACATAGGACCCGAGGTTCACCGTGGTGAAGGTGCTGAACGGGCTGGTCTTGCCCGCCGTGCGCAGCAGGTACTCCGTCAGCGACCGCTCGATCCGGCGCGCCCGCTTGCCCAGCCTGCCCGCGGGCGCGTCCAGGTAGGTCGGCAGGTAGGTGTCCAGCGTCGGCGACGACAGCAGAATCCCGTTGCGCAGGTCGGGCGTGCGCGCCAGTTCCCGCAGCCGGGCGCGGCGGGCGAGCAGCTCGGCCGCGAACGTGTCCGGCCCGGCCGCCAGTTCCCGCTGCCAGGCGCCGAAATCGGCGAGCCACGCGCCCAGTTTCGCAAGCGTGTCCCGGTCGAGGGCCCCGGACTCGACGACGGCGTCCGCCCCGCGCGGCCGACGCAGGGCGAACACGTCCCGCCGCAGGTTGATCAACCGCTTGCGCAGTCGGTCGTCGTCAAGGTGGCGCGCGACCGCCTCGCCCAGCAGGCAGGCGAGGATCCGCCCGGTGTCGGTCAGCCCGCGCTCGATGTCCAGCACCAGCCTCGTCCACCGGGCGCTGTCGGTGAAGGCCAGTTCGTCGGCGGCGTCGATGGGCATGCCCGCCGTTCTGAGCATGAAGAACGGCGCCGTCAGCCAGCCGTCCGTGCCCGGGTCGACCCGCTGTTCGTCGATGACGGTCATACGTGCTCCTCGTGGGTCAGACCAGCGGTAGCTCGACGTTGGCCGACTGGGCGGGTTCGCTGCCCAGCAACAGGAACAGGAAGGTCTGCCGGTCGGTGCCCGCGAGCCCGATCAGCTCGTTCATCCCGACGTTGTCGAACCCGAGGACGGCGCCGCAGCCGATGCCCAGCGCGGTCGCGGTGAGGTAGGCGGCCTGGGCGACCGCGCCGACCTCGGAGTTGATCAGTCGCAGACCGCGGTTGCCGTAGTGCGCGAGCATCGGGTCAAGTCGGGCGGAGATGGCCAGCACCGCGCCGACCTCCTCCAGGTTGTAGTTCCGCAGGAAGTAGCTGCCCTGCAAGAACCGGCCGACAGGCTGCGCCACCACGCGTTCGAGGCCGTGGTCGGCCGCGCGGTAGTGGTACGCGCCGGGTGGCAGCGCGTCGATCCGGTTGGCCACCAGGTGCAGCCCGGTGAGCGCGGGGCTGTCGACGTCGGTGACGTCGGACCGGTAGCGGGCGGCTGACGCCATCCTCGCCAGCACGGTGGCCACGTCCGACAACGGCAGCGCGGCGCGGGCGAACGTGCCGAAGCTGGAGTGTCGCTTGTGGAGCAAGTCGGCGAGATCGGTGTCCATCCGCAGGTCGCAGGTCCGCGCGGGCAACGGGATCAGCGCACCCGCCCGCTCATCGGGGTCGAATCTCGGCACCGGTGGCCGGGGCTCGGCGCGCACGACGGCGGCCCGGTGCACCCGCTCGACCTGAGCGAACCGCAGGACCGTGCGGGACCGCTCGAAGCTGGGCCTGCGCGGCGGGCGCGGCGCCGTGTCCGCCAACGATCCGGCCGCGGTCAGCGCCGCACCTCCCCCGGCGGCGGGCGGTGCGGTCCGGGGCAGCGGGACGACGGCGAGCACGCTCTCGTCGTCGGTGTCGAGCCCGAGAACCGCGTCGAGCGCCGGGTCGGCGAACCAGAGCACGCGCTGCCACGGCCAGTCGAGGCCCGCGGCGACGAACTCCCAGCTACCGAGCAGCGCGCCGAGATCCTGGGTGACCACGTGGTAGCAGAAGCTGTTGTACTTGAACGAGTTCTTCCAGAACCGCACCGAGACCAGCAGGTAGTCCGCCGCGCCGCCCGGATGGTCGAGCAGCGCCGCGCGGACCCGGTCGACCGCGTTGCCGGTGGCGAGCCGGTCGAGCGCGTGGTGGGCGGTCGAGTAGTGGTAGACGCCGGGCAGCAGCCCGTCGCGGCCCGCGGTCACCAGGTAGACCTCCAGCGGGTACATGCCGCCGCCGGACGCGGTCCCACGGCCCCAGTTCGTTGTCGGGTAGTGCATCCGGTCGTGCACGTCGTGGTTCCAGTTCACCCGCAGCCGCCGGTCGAGCACCCCATAGGACAGTCCCAACAGGACTGACAGCCCGCCAAGATCCCAGTCCGCGTGCCCAGGGTTCGCCGGGGAATCCCGCAGCGGCCCCAACCGCACGCCCGCGGACCGCGCGAGCGGAATCCGGGCCACCTCGCGGTACACCTTGTGCCGGGACGGCTGGTCGGCCCAGTCCGGTTCGAAGTTCAGCGGCGGCAGGGGTTCGCGGCCACGCCGGAAGACCGCTTCCGCGTAGTCGCGCGCGATCCGGGTGTCGGTGAGGGACATCGCTGGCGGCTCCTACGGGAACGGGTGGGGATGCGGGTTGCGGCCGGTCGGCGTGGCCGGGTGGCCGGGCGCACCGCCCTGACCGAGCCCGCCGTCGAGGAACGCGTGCAGCCGGGGGTGGTGCGGAGCGCGCTGCCGCAGCCAGCCGAAGTCGATCGGCACCAGCCCGGGCGCGATGACACCGACCGTGTGGGCGCCCGCGAGCCGCTGCTCCGGGCAGGTCTGGTCGATGGCGATCACGTCGCTGCCGGTGCCGGCGATCAGCCGCACGAGGTGGCGCACGTCGTCGGCGAGGTCGAGGGTGGCGGGCCGTTCGGCGAGCCACGACCGGTAGAGCTCGTCCATGCCGACCAGCGGCGGGTCCTCGAACAGGTAGTCGGCGTGCCGCGCCATCTCGGGCAGCCCGTACAGGAGTTGGTGGTCTTCCAGTTCGGCGAGTCGCACGTAGTCCTCGGACATCGCGCGCAGGCGCTCGGTGTGCCGTTCCACCCGGTGCGGCAGGCTGGGCACGTACGACGCGACCTCGCACACCGCGGCCCGCACGGCGTCGTCCGGGTCGAAGCTCGCGCCCGCGGACAGGCACAGGGTGCCCGGACCGCCGTCGCGGCGTACCGCGACCGCCAGCACGGCAGGCACCGGCAGGTCGATCCGCATGTCGAACAACCGGATGTCGTACCCGTGCAAACCGACTCTGTCGATCATGAAGTGCACCCGGCGGTCGCGGCAGGTGGCCGGGTCGAGTTCGGCCAGTTTCGCCTTGCCGTACCAGGCAAGCAGGAACGCGTCGCGCTCGACGAGCTCCAGCATCCCGTGCAGCAGCGCCTCCTCGGTGCTGCTGCCGCCCGCGCAGCCGTTCGAGGACTCCTGGACGAACTTCTTCAGCTCCGGCCGGTGGTCGAGGAAGTAGGCGACCTGTTCGGCGACGAGCAGCGGGCGCTGGTCGCGCAGCGAGAAACCCCACACCCAGGGGATGACCGAATCCGACCGGAACGGCTCGTAGAACGCGCTGAGCGACCGGTAGGACTCCGCCGGGTAGGTCGCCCAGCCGGTCGGGTCGAGCACCGGTTCGGCGAGGTTGTCCATCGCGTCGAACACCTCGACGCGCCTGCCGCGCGGCCGTTGCCCCGCGAACCGCTCAAGCCCTTCGAGGACGCCGATCACCTCGCTGTCGCGGTAGTTGCCCGCGTGCCCGCCCCACCCCATGTCGTGCAGCCCGTACTTGCTGCGGACCCGGAAACGGCCGCTCACCGGGGCGGTCGCGGTGTCCTGGTGTACCCGCATCGGCACGGACCCGAGCGCGCCGCACACCGGGTTGGCGTACGGGTTGACCGGCACCGCGAGGTCCCTGGCGCCGATCTCGCGGTAGTCGTCGACCGCGCGCTTGGCCCGCGGCCGCACCTCGATGACCGCCGCTTCGGGCGTGTCGGCGACCGGACGCGCGCACACCGGGCAGTCCGAGTCGGCGACCAGCGCGTGCCTGCTGACCCGCAGCGTGTCCAGCACCAGCGCGTGCACCAGCCCGCGGCCCGCGGGGGCCGGTTCGGCGCGGACGGCGAGGTAGATCCGCCACATCGCCTCCAGCGCGAACGCGGTGAGCTGCGGCACGGGTCCGGCGGCCACCGCCGTGCCGCCGGACTCCAGGGCGTGCCGCTCCTCGACGGGCCGGATCACCTGCCAGCGGCGGTCCAGGCACCGCGGGCAGGGTGCGCCGGGCGGGTCCGACGGCCCGGACGCGGGCCCGAGGATCGCCACGTTGCCGTAGAGCCGAATGGGGAACACCGGCACCGGCGGCCGCTCGGCCGGTCCCGCGCCGAGCAGGTCGGTCAGCCCGAGCAGCCCGACGTCGGGAACCGGGGCCGCCTGGTCCGCGCCGATGCGCTCGGCGAAGTACCGCCGGACGGCCGACACCGTCTGCCGCGGCACGCCGATCAGCCGCAACTCGTGCTGCAACTGCACGGCTGGCTACAGCTACACCAACAACTGCAACTGCAGCTCGCGCCGGGCTCCTCGCTCAGCGCCAGCTCCGCGGTGACGACATCGTGGATCTCGAAGGTCTCCGCTTCGAGCTGGCGCAATTCCGTCGACAACCCCACCATGGTCGGGTTTCCTTTCGCTGATCGCGACGAGACGACAACCTCAGCCGGACGTGCTGCTGCAGCTTGTGCTGCACCCGCAGGTGCTGGAGGTGCTGCAACTGCAGCAGCTCGAACAGCTACCTTCGGCCGGGTCGGCGTTGAGGGCCAGTTCCGCAGCGGACACGTCGTGGATCTCGAAGGTCTCCGCCGCGAGCTGGTGTAATTCGGTCGGCAAAGCCACCATCATGAGCCTCCTTGGCTGTGGGGGTGTCAGCCGCAGCTTGAGGTGCTCGAACAGCTTGTGCTGCAACCACAAGTGCTGGACGTGCTGCAACTGCAGCAGCAGGCTTCGACCGGGTCGGCGTTGAGCGCCAACTCCGCGTCGGACACGTCGTGGATCTCGAAGGTCTCCGCCTCAAGCTGGTGCAGTTCCCTGGCCAGTACCGACATCGTCGGTCTCCTCTCGTTATCGCCGTCTCGTTCAGTAGGAACAGTTCGTGCAGCTATGCGTGAGGCAACTGCAGCCGGAGCAGTAGCAGGCGCAACTGCTGCAGCAGCTACACCAGCCTTCGGCCGGGTCGGTGTTCATGGCCAGCTCCGAATTGACCACATCGTGGATCTCGAAGGTCTCGGCTTCGAGCTGGCGCAACTCCTTCGCCAACGCCACCATCGTCAGTGTCCTTTCTCGGAATGAGCGGGTGTCCACAGCAGAACCATGCCGGTGACGATGGCGTCACTGGCGGCGATGTCCGGCGGGGTGGTGTCGACGAACAGGGCGGTCCGGCCCGCCGCGGCCAACTGGGCGATCATGTCCGCGGCCGTGGTCGCCCGCCGGGGGCCGCGCCCGCCCCGCGCGAAGTCCAGCCCAGGGTCGAGGTCGGCGAACAGCGGATCGCCGAGGTCGGGCCGGGCTCGCTCGAAGTGCTCGACCTGGATCCGGCCGAGCGCGTCGCGCAGGGCGGCGCCGACCGCGCCGTCCCAGGAGGCGCCGGTCCCGATCGTCCACAGTGGAACACCGGCGGCGCTGTCGGTGACCGCGATTGCCGCGTGACCGGGCCGGGCACCGGGCAGCTCGAAGACCTCGACCGCACGGCCGAAGTGGCGGAAAGACTTGAGCAGGAAGGAAAGCCGCTCGACCTCGCACAGGTCGTCCTCGGCGATGTGGCACACCGGCGCGGTCGCGGCACACACCGCGCGCAGCGCGTCGAAGGCGAGCGCGTTGCACAGGCCGTCCAGGATGGCGGCGGCCCGGCCGACTCCGGCGCCGGTCCCCGCCGCCGCCCGCTCGACGAGCAGGTCGTCGTTGGCCGCGGACAACGGGAACGCCGCGGCCAGTGGCACCAGCACCTCGGCGCCCGAGTCCAGCGCACGCGCACCGACCCAACGCAGGTGCCGCCCCGGCGTCCAGGGTGCCGAGCGGGTCGACAACTCGGTCGGCTCGGCCACCCGGTGCCCTGCGCCCGCCAGTTCGGCGGACGTGCCGCCGCGCACTCCCGGGCGTGGTCCGGGCAGCCTGCCCGCGTAACAGGTCGCCGCCCTGCTCAGCAGGGTGATCCGCGCGGCCAGCACATTGTCGATGTCGAACGCGGTCAGCTCGCGGGCGGGCGCGGACCCGACCGGGCCCAGTCGAACCCGGGCGATCTTGAGCGGGATCTGCTCCAGCGCGTCGTCGGCGTACTCGCCGACCACGCCCGCGTGCCTGCCGACCAGCACACCCACGCGCTGGTAGACCTGCTCGTCGTCCAGTTCGGCCACCACGGGGTCGGCCTCGGCGCTGCCGGTGGGCGCGCAGGCCGGGCAGGCCGGGTGCGCCAGCAGTCGCTCCCTTGTGGACTCCAGGGTGTCGGCGTCCTGCACCACCACCGCGCCCGAGGTGTCGGTTTCCAGGCCGCACCGCCGCCGGAAGACCTCGAACGCTGCCGCGCCGCCGATCATGCGCGCCACGTTGCCGCTGTGGATCCGGCGCTCGGCAGCGCCACCGAGCGCCACTTCGCGCCAGGCCGCCGCCGCGTCGGTGGCGGCCGCGTTGACGGTGAGCCGCAGCAGGGCGCAGTGCCAGCAGGGCAGGCCATCGGCGGCGGCCACGGTCGGCCCGAGTACGACCTTGTCGCCGACGACCACGACCGGGATGAAGGCGGTACCGGACCGCAGGCAGCGCTCGTTCAGCTCGGCCGCGGTGCGCAGGTCGCCCGAGTCGCCGCTGTACACCACCACGTCGAAGTCCCCGGTCGGCGCCGTGGCGCCCGCGGGCAGCACCCGCACCTCGGGTGGACACGGCGCGAGCCGCTGGGCCTGGTCGGCCAGCAGCGGCGCGTAGGGCTGCTCGGCGTCGGCCGGAGCGACCGTCAATGCCGCCAAGCCGTTGCGCAGTAGGCCATCCGCCGCTCCGAGCAGCGCTTCGCCGGAGCCGATGAGCAGCACCTGGGTGGTCCGGTACCTGGCGAACCGCGTGGGCCCGTCGCCGTCCGCCATGTGGTCCACGAAGCCGATCTGGTCGCGGAACAGCTCAGCCATCTCGGCGGGCAACCGCTCCGGCGGCGAGTCGGTGGCGCAGTCGCGGGCGACCCCCCGGTCGATCAGGGTCCGCACCAGTTCCACGACCGTGTCCACCTGGGCGTCGTCCAGCCCGTCGCACAGCTCGCCGAGCGTGTGCTCACCGGTCAGGTAGGGCCGCAGCGTGGTGATCCACCGGTACGCGGTCGTGCCCTTGACGAAGAACGACCGGGCCGGGTTGCGGAAGTAGACGCCGTCCACCGATTCGATGAAGACCGTGTCCAGCTTCAACTTCGGCCGCACCGCCGCCATCGCCGACCGCTGGTCCGCTGGTTCCACTATGTCCACTATGGACACCGAGTCGTCCACTATGGACATCGACGCCTCCTCGATGGTGGCCTGCTGGTCACGACGCAGAATGTCGGTCGCGGCACCCCGGCCACCAGACCGGCGACAAATATTTCGATGTGGCGGGTCCGCGTCTCGACGCGGCGATCGGCGGGCGCTAACCTCGCCCGCGCCGTCATCCGGCAGGCTGTTTGCGAGCGTTCTCGGCCGGGCGCGCGCTCACCCGGATGTTGTCCAGCAACAACAGGACGGCCCGCACCGACGGCAGGACGGACAGCCCCGCCGAGGTGAGCCGCATCCCGTTGCAGCTACGCAGGAAGAGCCGCACACCCAGGTCGTGTTCGAGCGACCGGATCTGATAGCTCACCGTCGGCTGCGCGTACCCCAGCTTCAGCGCGGCGAGATCCATCCGGCCCAGATCCGCGGTCACCAGGAACGCGCGCAGTACCCGTTCGTCCACTGGCTCCTCCGCGTTCCTGCCGGGTCGGCGCACCCGAGACAGGAACCCTAGAAACCAGCGCACCCGGTGCGGCCCCGAGCCGGACACGCCCGGACGGCGCCGGACAGCGGTGTCGGATCAGCCTGCCACGTCGCCGACGACCTGGGGGATCTCGAACAGGTTGCCGGTGTCGCCGGTATGCAGGAAAGCGACCTTGCTCGCCTGCTCGACTCGCCCGGTGCGCACGTGGTCGAGCAGGCCGGCGAAGCCCTTGGCGGTGTAGACCGGGCCGAGGAAGACGCCGTCGGACACGGCGAGTTCCCTGATCGCGGCGACTCCCTCGGGAGAGGGCACGGCGTAGTCCTCGCCGATGAACCGTTCGTCCACATCGATCTCGGCGCGGATGGCGTCGTCGGCGGGCACCTCGGCGCCCAGCAGGGTGAGGATGTCCTTGACCCGGTCGACAATCAGGTCCACGTTCATCCAGTCGCCCGGCTGGTAGCCGCAGATCGCGATCGACCGGAACCGCACCGAACTGCCCGTCATCAGCTTCGCCGCGATGAGCCCCGGCAACGCGGTTCCCGTACCCGCCGTGTGATAGACGTAGTCGAGTCGGACGCCGGACGCTTCGGCCTGCTCGATCATCTCCGTGAACGTCAGCGCGTGCCCGACGAACCCGTACGGGTGCGCGCCGCCGGTCGGCACGACGAGCACGGTGTGGCCCCGCGCCTCCAGTTCGGCCTTGCGGGCGCTCATCGCGTCGGCGACCCGCTGCTGCTCCTCGGCCACGTCCCAGTAGGCGCCGCCGCGAGTGGGCAGGTAGTGCACCTCCACGTCCATGATCTTGTTGAGCAGCAGGTTGCCCCGGTACTCGGTGAGTTCGCCGTGGCGGGCCTCGTCGCGGGTGAGGTACAGGATCGGCGTCAGACCGGCGGCTCGGCAGGCCGCGGCGAACTGCATCCCGGAGTTCGTCAGGTAGACGCCCTGGGAGATGACGTGGGTGACGCCGTCGGCCAGGGCCTGCCCCAGGATGAACTCGGCCAGGCGGGTCTTGCTGCCGCTCAGCGTGCCCGGCCCGGCCATGTCCTCGCGCTTGAGGAAGAAGTCGACGCCGTAGGTCGCCGACAGGTTGTCGAGGCGGTGGAACGGCGTCGGGTAGAAACCGATCCGCTTGCGCGGCAGTTTCGCGACCAACCGGTCCAGTTCGGCGCCGTCCATGACAGAACTCCCCGTGTTCGAGTGGCGGTTGGGATGCTGTTCATGCTTCTCGGGACCTCTGCATAAGCACAAGCGAACATCTCTAACAGGAACATTAGGTAGACTGATGTTCATGGCCGGCCGGATCGACCCTCGCCTGCTGCTCACGCTGGAGACCGTGGTCAGGCTGGGCACGTTCGCCGCCGCCGCCGCGGACCTGGGCTACACCCAATCCGCGGTGTCCCAACAGATCGCCGAACTCGAACGCCAGGCCGGACTGCGGCTGCTCGAACGTCGGCCCGCCCGGCCCACCCCCGCCGGGGCGGTCCTGCTGGAAGCCGAGGCGGCGGTCCGCACGGCGATGACCCGCGCGGCCGCCGAACTGACCGCGCTGGACGACGGGCTCGCGGGCGAGGTGCGGCTGAGCGCCTTCGTCTCCGCCGCCGCCGCCATCGTCCCCGCGGCCCTGGCCCGATTCCGCGAGCGGCACCCCGGTGTGCGCGTCACGCTGAGCCAGCAGGAAACCGACGCCTGCTACCAGGGCCTGCTCCGCGGCGACATCGACCTCGCCGTCACCTTCGACTACGACCGGTTCCCCCAGCCCGCACCCCACGGCGTGCGCCGCACACTGATCGGCCGCGATCCCGTCGTGGTCGCGCTGCCCGCCGCGCATCCGTTGGCGGCACTGCCGTCGGTGCGCCTGGCCGACCTGGCCCACGAGGCGTGGATCGGCACCCCCGTCACCGGCACCCAACTCGACCTGCTCGCCGAACTGGCCCGCTCCCCTGGCTTCCGACCACAACTCACCTTCGAAGGCGACGACTTCCGCACCGTGCTGGGCCTCGTCGCCCACCACCACGGCATCGCCCTGCTGCCCGCGCTCGCCCTGACCGACCCGGTCGAGGGCACCGTGGCCCGCCCGATCACCGAGGAACCCCTCGTCCGGTTCCTCCACACCTGCCGGGTCGACACCGCCAGGACCGCGAACATCGTCGCCCGGCTCGAACAATGCCTCGCGGCGACCGCGGCGGGGCTGACCACCGACCATGACTGGACGGACTTTTTGAACCCCGATTAAGGTGCACGCAACACCTAGATGACAGCCAGGTTAGGGGACCCGGGATGGACCTCGGACACGCCGACGCGCGGGTGGTCGTCACCGGCGCGGGCGCCAACATTGGCCGCGGGATCGCCCAGTGCTTCGCCAGGGAGGGCGCCCGCATCCTCGTCGTCGACATCGACGCGGAGCGGGCCGAGGCGGTGGCCGAGGAGGCGCTCGGCCTCGGGGCGGCGGACGCGCGCGCGCACGCCGTCGACCTGACCACAGAGGGCGCGGGCACCGCCGTGATCGCCGCGTGCGTCGAGGCGTGGGGCGGCGTGGACGTCCTGGTGAACAACGCGGGCTGGAGCGAACCGGGGTGGTTCGCCCAGCAGACCGACCGCGGACTCTGGCGCAAGACCGTCGAGGTCAACCTGTTCTCGGCCATCGACTGCACCCAGGCCGCGTTGGGCCCGATGCGCGCGGCGGGCGCCGGGTGCGTGGTCTTCATCTCCAGCGACTCCGCCTTCGGCACGATCCGCCAGGGGATCTACGGGGCGACGAAGGCCGGGATGATCGCGCTGGCCAGAACCGTCGCCCGCGAGCACGGCAGGCACGGGATCCGGTCGAACGTGGTCGCGCCCGGTCTGGTCGTGCCGCCCGACGACGCGCCGGTCGGTGCGCACAGCGTGTGGGCGGCGGGCACGGACGCCCTGTTCACCGCCGACCAGGTCGAGTCGGTGGTGCGGACCCAGGCCCTGCGCAGACTCACCACGCCCGACGACATCGGCCATGCCGTGCTGTGGATCTCCTCACCGGTCGCGGCACGCCAGGTCACGGGCCAGGTGGTGGCGGTCGGCGGCGGCTCGACGATGCCGTGACGACCGCCGCCGGTCGGCCAGGCCGACGACGTCACGCCTGGACCGCGACACCGCCCGCGACCAGTGCCTCGGCGTCGAGTCCGGCCTGCCGGAGCACCTCCATCGTGTGCTGACCCGGCGCAGGCGGCGCGGCGGGCGGCGCGACCGGATGCGCCGAGAACCGCGGGGCGGTCCCCGGCTGCAACACCCCGTCGACCTCGACCAGGCTGCCGCGTTCGGCGATGTGCGGATGCGCGGCGGCTTCCCGCAGACTCAGCACCGGTGCCACGCAGGCGTCGGTGCCGTCGAACAGTCGCGTCCACTCGCCCTGGGTGCGCCTGCCGAACGCCTCGGCCAGCGCGGCACGCAGGGCGGGCCAGTGCTCGGGCACCTGCTGGTCTGCCGGGTCCACGTCGAGTTCGAGCAGGCGGACGAGTTCGGCGTAGAACTTCGGCTCCAGCGCCCCGACGGCCATGTGGCGCCCGTCCGAGGTCTCGTAGACCGCGTAGTACGGGGTGCCGCCGTCGAGCATGTTCGATCCGCGACGGTCGACCCAGCGGTCCGAGCCCAGCAGCGAGTGGATGGCCGCGAGCAGGTGCGCGGCACCGTCGACGATGGCGGCGTCGACGACCTGGCCACGTCCGGTGCGCCCGGCTTCCAGCAGGGCGGCGAGGATGCCCATGACCAGGTAGGTGGAGCCGCCGCCGAAGTCGCCGACGAGGTTCAGCGGGATCCGCGGCGGTCCACCCGCCTCGCCGATGGCACCGAGCGCGCCGGTGATGGCGATGTAGCCGATGTCGTGGCCCGCCGACGACGCCAGCGGCCCGGCCTGGCCCCATCCGGTCATCCGGCCGTATACCAGCTTCGGGTTGTGCGCCCACACCGCATCCGGCCCCACGCCGAGCCGTTCCGCCACGCCGGGACGGAAGCCCTCGACCAGCACGTCGGCGCGCGCCGCGAGCGCGAGCAGCGTCCGCACGGCTTCGGGCCGCTTCAGGTCGAGCACGATCGACCGCTTGCCGCGGTTGAGCACATCCGCCTTCGGGAGACCCGCCGCTGTCGGCCGCTCGACCCGGATGACGTCGGCGCCCATGTCGGCCAGCGCCATGCAGGCGAACGGGCCCGGACCGATCCCGGCGAGCTCGATCACGGTGGTGCCCGCCAAGGGGCCGCGGGCGTTCTGCCGATCCGTCACGAGGCGCTCCCATTTTCATCGAGATTGAACGGCGGCTACCACACCCGCCACAGTAGAGTGCTGGTAAATTCTATCTTCGATTAAGGACGGGGCGCGCCCGGTCGGAGGAAGGGACCCGCGACGATGAGACGCACGCTCTACACCGACGACCACGAGCAGTACCGCGACACAGTCCGCGAGTTCCTCGGCCGCGAGGTCGAGCCGCACTTCCTGCAGTGGGAGGCGGACGCGCTGATCGATCGCAAGGTCTTCCGCGCCGCCGCCGAGCAGGGCGTCTACGCGCTGGCGGTCCCCGAGCGGCACGGCGGGGCGGGCGAGACCGACTACCGGTTCCGGCTGGTCGTCAACGAGGAGATCGCCCGCATCGGTGCCACCTCCTTCGGTATGACCCTCGCCCTGCAGGACGACCTCGTGGTCGCCTACCTGCTCGACCTGACCAGCGAGGAGCAGAAGCAACGGTGGCTGGAGCCGTTCGCGAAGGGCGAACTGCTCGGCGCGGTGGCCATGACCGAGCCCGGCACCGGCAGCGACCTGCAGGGCATCCGCACCACCGCGCGCCGCGCCTGCGACGGGCCGGACGCCGACTGGATCGTCAACGGCTCCAAGACCTTCATCAGCAGCGCCATGAGCGCGGACTTCGTCATCACGGCCGTGCGGACCGACCCAGAGGCGGGCTCACGCGGGTTCAGCCTGCTCGTCATCGAGCGGGACACGCCCGGCTTCACGACCGGCCGCAAGCTGGCGAAGGTCGGCCTGCACGCCCAGGACACCGGCGAGCTGTTCTTCGCGGACGCGCGGGTGCCCGCCGCGAACCTCATCGGCACCGCGGGCCACGGCCTGATGCACCTGATGAGCCACCTGCCCCAGGAGCGGCTCGGGCTCATCGCGTCCGGTTACACGGCGGCGCGCGCGGTCTACCAGAACACCGCGCGGTACTGCTTCGAGCGCAAGGCGTTCGGCCAGGCGATCGGCGACTTCCAGAACACGCGCTTCGTCCTCGCCGAGATCGAGACCGAGCTCGACGTCGCCGAGGCGTTCGTGGACAAGAGCGTGCTGGCGTTCAACGCGGGCGAGCTGACGCCCACCGACGCCGCCAAGGGCAAGTGGTATATCACCGAGCTGCAGAAGCGCGTGGTCGACCGCTGCGTGCAGTTGCACGGCGGCTACGGGTACATGCTCGAATACCCGGTCGCCCGCGCGTACGTCGACAGCCGGATCCAGACGATCTACGGCGGTACCACGGAGATCATGAAGGAGCTGATCGGGCGCGACATCGCCAAGCGCAACCAGCCGTGAGCCCGCGGCCGGGAGCGGTCCTCAGAGCCGCTCGATGACGGTCGCGTTCGCCATGCCGCCCGCCTCGCACATGGTCTGCAGGCCGTACCGACCGCCGGTGGCCTCAAGGTGGTGCAGCAGCGTGACGAGCAGCCGGGTGCCGGACGAGCCGAGGGCGTGCCCCAGTGCGATCGCCCCGCCGCGCGGGTTGAGCTTCGCCGGGTCGGCACCGAACTCGCGCGCCCAGGCCAGCGGCACGCACGCGAACGCCTCGTTCACCTCGTAGGCGTCCAAGTCGTCGAGGGACAGGCAGGCGCGCGCCAGGATCTTGCGGGTGGCCGGGATGGGGCCGGTCAGCATGAGCAGCGGGTCGTCGCCGACCACGGAGAAGGCGCGGAACCGCGCCCTGGGGCGCAGCCCCAGGGCGGCGGCCCTGGACTCGCTCATGATCAGCACCGCGGAGGCGCCGTCGGTGAGCGGGGAGGAGTTGCCCGGCGTGATCTTCCAGTCGAGGTCGGGGAACCTGGCCGCCAGCTCGTCGGTTCGGAAGGCGGGCTTGAGCCCGGCCAGGGCGTCGGCCGTCGTTCCCGCGCGGACGGTCTCGTCGGTCGTCAGCTCGGGCGCCTCGCCGACCGGCACGACCTCGGCCGCGAAGTCGCCAGCGGCCCAGGCCGCCGCCGCCCGGCGATGCGACTCGGCGGCGAAGGCGTCGAGCTCGTCGCGGCCGAGCTTCCAGCGCTGGGCGACGAGTTCTGCGGACACGCCCTGGTTGACCAGGCCCGCCGGGTAGCGGGCGGCGGTGCGCGTTCCCCGGCTCGTCGGGCGGGAGCTGCCGATCGGGACCGCGCTCATCGACTCGACGCCCGCCGCGACGACGATGTCGTACGCGCCTGCCATGATCCCCTGCGCCCCGAACGCGACGGCCTGCTGGCTCGACCCGCACTGCCGGTTGATCGTCGTGCCGGGCACGGACTCGGGGAAGCCCGCGGCCAGCGCGGCGTTGTGGCCGATGTTGCCCGACTGCTCCCCCACCTGCTGGGCGCACCCGGTGATGACGTCCTCGATCAGCGCCGGATCGAGGCCGGTCCGCTCGACGAGCGCGGCGAGCGTCCCGGCGAGCAGATCGATCGGGTGGACCGTCGACAGTCCGCCACCGGGCTTGCCCTTGCCGACCGGTGTGCGAACCGCGTCGACGATCACCGCGTGCGCCACGACGCCTCCCTCGACCGAGTGATGAATTTAACAACGATTAAATCACGGCCCCGCGGTGACCCACCACCCGCGACGCCACCGCGCGCCTAGAATCCGCGTCGTGGCCAGAAGGACGACCGGCGAGCCTGTCGAACTGGAGAGTTCGGGATCGAAGTCGGCGCGCACCCGGGAGCGGTTGCTCGACGCCGCGGCCCGGGTCCTGAGCCGCAAGGGCTTCGCGGGCGCCCGGCTTTCCGACATCGCGGAAGAGGCGCACGTCCAGGCACCGGCGATCTACTACTACTACCCGTCCCGCGAGGACCTCATCGAGGAGGTCATGTACGTCGGGGCGGCCGCGATGCGGGAACACCTCGTGCGGACCCTCGACGGCCTGTCGGCCGGGACGACACCGTCGGACCGCATCGCGGCGGCGGTCGAGACGCATCTGCGCCACGAACTGGAGATCTCCGACTACGCCAAGGCGATGATCCGCAACGTCAACCAGCTCCCGGAGCCGATCAGCCGCCGGGCGCTCGCCGAGGTCGGCCTCTACAACGACCTCTGGCGGTCGCTGATCGCCGAGCTCGACGCCGCGGGCCAGCTTCGCGCCGACGTCGATCCCGCCGTCGCCAGGATGATCGTCCTGGGCGCCCTCAACTGGGCCGCGGAGTGGTGGAACCCCGAGCGGGGGCCCATCGATGAGGTCATCTCCACCGCCCAGTCCATGGTCCTGCACAGCCTGCGTCCCTGATCGGCGACCTGGGTCAGAGGCGTTCGATGATGGTGACGTTCGCCTGGCCGCCGCCCTCGCACATAGTCTGGAAGCCGTACCGGCCACCGGTGCGCTCCAACTCGTGGAGCATGGTGATGAACAGCCGCGCCCCCGAGGCCCCGAGCGGGTGGCCGAGCGCGATCGCGCCGCCGTTGGGGGTGACCTTCGCCGGATCGGCGCCCGTCTCCTTGAGCCAGGCCTGCACGACCGACGCGAACGCCTCGTTGATCTCGATGACGTCGAAGTCGCCGATGTTCAGGCCGGTCTTCGCGAGGGCGCGTTCCGTGGCAGGGATCGGCGCGGTGAGCACCCAGGTCGGGTCGGCACCGAGCGCCGAGATGTGGTGGATGCGGGCACGCGGGGTGAGCCCGTGGTCCCGCACGGCCTGCGCCGAGGCCACCATGACCGCCGCGGCACCGTCGGAGATCTGGCTGGACACTGGACCCGCACTGCCGGTCGACCGTGGTGCCGGGAACCGACTCCGGGAGCCCGGCGACCAGCGCGCACGTGCGCGCGATGTCGCCCGCCTGCGCCCCGATCGTGTCCAGGCAGCCGTAGATGACGTCCTCGATGGCCGCGGGATCGATACCCGTGCGCGCCACGAGGTGCCTGATCGGGTGCGGGCCGAGGTCGGCCGGGTGCGCACCGGAAAGGCCGCCCTTGCGCCTGCCGACCGGTGCCCGGACGGCGTCGACGATGTACGCCTCGCCCATGATTGGTCCTTTCTGGAGGCGGAACTTATTTGAACATAAAGTAAAGGGCCGTGCCGGGGCGGTCAACGCGGCGACCTCCGCCAGTCGAAGGAGACTCAATGGCAACCCCAACCTCCGACCCGACCGCGCTCTACTCCGACATTCGGTACACGGTGACCGGCGCCGTCGGACACATCGAGCTGCACCGGCCCGACGCGCTGAACGCGTGGACGCCCGGCATGGGCCGGGAACTGCTGGACGCGACGCGCCGGGCGTCGAGCGACGACACCGTGCGCGCGGTGCTGGTGACGGGCGCGGGCCGAGCGTTCTGCGCGGGCGCCGACGTCAAGAACGCCCGGGAGCTCACCCCGGACGGGCATCCCGACCTCTCGACCCGCCTGCGGGAGATCTACAACCCGATCGTCGCGGCGATCCGCGCCGCCCCGAAGCCGTTCGTCGCGGGCGTCCACGGCGCGTGCGCCGGGCTCGGGGTGTCGCTGGCGCTCGCGTGCGACCTGGTCGTCGCCGCCGAGGACGCCTACCTCCAGTTGGCGTTCGTCCGGCTGGGGGTGATGCCCGACGGCGGGACCACCGCGTTCCTCGCCGAGCGCGTCGGGCTGGCGCGGGCAGCGGAGCTCTGCATGCTCGGCGAGCGGCTGCCCGCGGCGAAGGCCCTCGACTGGGGGCTCGTCACCGCGGTGCACCCCGTCGACGAGTTCGCCGCGGCGGCGCGCGCGCTGGCGGATCGGCTCGCCGCCGGTCCCACGACAGCGCTCGCGAGCATCAAGCAAGCCCTGGTGTCCGCCGCGCAGGCCGCCCTCGCCGATCAGCTCGACCTGGAGGCCGGTCTGCAACAGCGGCACGGGTCGACGGCCGACTACGCGGAAGGCCGCGCCGCGTTCGCGCAGAAGCGGCACGCCCGCTTCACCGGACGCTGACCCGCGCCCGCTCAGCGGAGTTCGGCGCGCAGCTCCGCCTTCAGGATCTTGCCCGCGGCCGAGACGGGCAGCGCGTCGCGGAACTCCACGCTGCGCGGTGCCTTGAACACCGCGATCCGAGCCCGGCAGTGGGCGATGACCTCCTCGGCCGTGACCGACTCGCCCGGAGCCACGACGACGACGGCGTGCACCTGCTCACCCCACTGCTCGTGCGGGAGGCCGATCACCGCCGCGGACGCGACCGCCGGGTGCGCCACCAGGACGTTCTCGACCTCAAGGGAGTAGACGTTCTCGCCGCCGGTGATGATCATGTCCTTCAGCCGGTCGACCAGGTGGACGCGACGGCACCTGCCCAGAGCGCGCCGAAGATCGTCTCGACCACGCGGTCGGAGTTCAGCGCGATGATCGAGATCCGGTCGTCGGCGCGGACCCCCGATCGGGTGAACGCGCCTGCCAACCGGGCTACCCGGTCCGCGAACCGGTCGTTCGACGTTCGGCGGTCGCCGAAGACCAGGCACGTCTGGTCGGGCAGGCAGCGGGCGCCGCGGTGCACGATCTGGGTGAGGTAGGGCTGAGTCGGCATGGCACTCCTCCGGGACCTGGCGAGCTGTCGCGACCCTAATCGAAGCGAAATTAAAAGGGAACGACCCCCGACTCGACTTCGGACCCCGGTGGCGATATTCTTTAATCCAAGTTAAGAACCCTTCGAGGAAGGAGTCCGGCGTGACGCTGACCGACATCCCGTCAGGAGCGTCCACGGCGGACGGGCCGCGCGACCCCGCCGCGCCGTACGACCGGCTGATCCAACCGGAGCGCGTGCACGGCTCCCTGTACACCTCGCCGGAGGTCTTCGCCGACGAGTTGGCGCAGATCTGGTACCGCACCTGGGTCTACGTCGGCCACGTGAGTGAGATCGCCCAGCCCAACGACTACGTCCGGAAGAACATCGGACCGCAGGACGTCATCCTGACCCGGTCGGCCGACGGCGAGGTCCACCTGTTGGTCAACCGCTGCGCCCACCGCGGCAACCTGGTGTGCACGGCGCCCACCGGCAACTCAAGCACGTTCCGCTGCCCGTACCACGGCTGGACCTTCCGCAACACCGGAGACCTGCTCGGCTACCCGTTCCACCAGGGCTACGGCGGCCGGGGACAAATCGAACTCGGGCTGGGCCGCGTCCCCCGGGTCGCGGTCCACCAGGGATTCGTGTTCGGCAGCTTCGCCATGGATGGCCCGTCGCTCGACGAGCACCTGGGCGAGGCCAAGGGCGAGATCGACCGGCTGGTGCGGCTCTCGCCCGCCGGGGAGATCCAGTTGACCGCGGGCTTCGTCAGGCACCGGGCGCGCGCCAACTGGAAACTCCTGGCGGAGAACGAGACCGACGGGTACCACCCCCAGTTCGTGCACGCCTCGATCTTCAGCGTGGCCAACAGCGGCATCGGCGCCCTGTACGGCGAGAAGTCGACCGCCGTCACCCGCGCGTTGGGCAACGGGCACAGCGAGAACGATCTCCGCCCGGAGTTCCGCAAGCTCGGGGTCCCGCTGGGCTGGTTCGGGACCACGGAGGCGAAGGTCCCCGACTACGTCGCGAAGATGCGCGCGTTGCACGGCGCCGCGGCGCAGGAGATCCTGGTCGAGGGCGCCCCGCACGTCATGATCTTCCCGAACCTCTTCATCGCGGAGATCCAACTGTTCACCATCCAGCCGCTGGCGGCCGACGACACGGTCCAGCACGTCACCGCCGTGCAACTCAAGGACGCCCCCGAGATGAACGGGCGCATGCTCCAGCAGAGCATCGGTTCGGTCGGGCCCGCCGGCCTCCTGCTCGCCGACGACACCGAGATGTACGAGCGCAACCAGGCGGGCGTCGCCGGGCTGCGACCCGAATGGGTCGACCTCCGGCGCGGAGTGCGACGCGAGGAGATCGACGACCGCGGACTCACGATCGGCGGGGCGACGGACGAGGTGGGGATGCGCGGGTTCTGGGCGCACTACAAGCACCTGATGACCGACGGGCGGCGGTGATGACGGGCACCCTGGACAGCGGGCGGGACGCGGATCGCGAGGTCGACGCCCGCCGGATCGAACAGTTCCTGTACCGGGAGGCGCGGCTCGCCGACGAGCACGACTACACCGGCTGGGAGTCGCTCTGGACCGACGACGGCCTGTACTGGGTGCCTGCCAACGGCGACGACACCGACCGGATGACCCAGATGTCGATCATCCACGACAACCGCAACCGCATCTCCACCCGGATCAAGCAGTTCAGCACCGGCCGCAGGCTCTCGCAGGTGCCCGCGTCCCGGCTGCGCAGAGTGGTGTCGAACGTCGAGGTCCTGGGGATCGAGGAGAACGGCGACACCACGGTCGAGGCCAACTTCGTGCTTGTCGAGTCGCGCGAGCGCGGCAAGGAGCTCTGGGCCGGTCGCTACACCTACCGCCTGCGGACCGTCGACGACGAGCTGCGGATGAGCTACAAGAAGGTCGCCCTCGTCGACAACGACAGGGTCATCCCGACCCTGTCGTTCCTGATCTGACATGCCTGCTCGACCGCACCTGCCGCCCGATGTCGTCGGCAACGAGTTCGCCGAGGTGTCGGTGCGGATCGACGCGACCGCGAACAGCCGCAGGGTGCGGATCGAGGACCTCAAGTCCGGCCGGGTCCGCTACCTCGACGCGCTCGAACTGGAGACCCTGGTCTGGCTGCCCGAGGGGAATCTGCGGACGCTGCTCGACCCGTCCGCCGACCGCTGGCGGGAGGACCGGGCATGACCGCGGACGACCCGGTGCTGAGCAGCGTCGAGGAGCGCGGCGGCGCGCGCGTCGCCCACCTCGTGCTCAACCGCCCGGGAGCGCGCAACGCGATCACGATCGCGTTGGCCCAGGGCCTGCGCGACGCGCTGGCGGTCGCGGCCGACCAGGCCGACGTCGTGGTGATCCGCGGGTCGGGCGGGCACTTCTGCGCGGGCGGCGACTTCCACGAGGTCTCCCGGCTGCGCGCGGAGGGGCCCGCCGCGCTGCGGACGCTGTTCGAGTCCTTCATCGGCGCGTGCGACCTGATCGCCGAGTTGCCCGTCCCGGTGGTCGCGGCGGTCGAGGGATACGCGATGGCGGGCGGGTTCGAGCTGGTCCAGTCCGTGGACATCGCGCTCGTGCGCGACGACGCGGTGCTGGCCGACAACCACGCCAACTTCGGGATGATCCCCGGCGGCGGCGGATCGCAGCGGCTGCCGCGGATCGTCGGGGTGCCGCGCGCGCTGGGGCACATCCTGACCGGCGACCGGCTCACCGGCGCGCAGGCGGCCGAGTGGGGGATCGCCTACCGATCGGTGCCCGCCGCCTCGTTCGAGGCCGAACTCGACGGCCTCGTCGCGAACCTGGCAGGCAAGGACCGCGAGGCGCTCGCCCGGATCAAGGCGCTCGTGCGGGGCGGCGTGCGCGGCTCGCTCGCCGACGGACTCGCCACCGAGGTCGAAAACTCGCTCGCGCACCTCGCCGGGGAACGCGCGGGCATCAGCCGGTTCACCGACCGGGACAGGGGATGACGTGAAGCTGATCGAGACCGGCCCCGCGCTGCTCGACCTGGACGAGGACGGGGTCGCCCACCTGCGGCTCAACCGCCCCGAGGCCGCGAACGGGATGGACGTGCCCTTCCTGCGCGCGCTCTACGACGCGATCATGACCGCCCACGGCCAGGCGGGCTTGCGCGTGCTGGTGCTCACGGGCGAGGGCCCGCACTTCTGCGCGGGCGGTGACGTCAAGACGTTCCTCGGCAAGGGCGAGGCCCTGCCCGACTACCTGCGCGAGGCCACGGCCTGGCTGCAGAACGTCGCCCAGGGCCTGCTGGCGCTGCGGGCACCGGTGATCGCGGCCGTGCAGGGGTTCGCGGCCGGTGGCGGCGGGTTCGGGCTCGTGTGCGCGTCCGACATCGTGATCGCCGCGGCGTCGGCGAAGTTCATGTCCGGCGCCGCCCGCGCCGGGATGGCCCCGGACGCCGGTTCGTCGGTGACGCTGGCCCAGATCGTCGGTGTCCGCAAGGCGATGGAGATCTTCCTGGAGAACCCGACCCTGACGGCCGCCGAGGCCGAGCGGATCGGTCTGGTCACCCGGGTCGTGCCCGACGACCAACTGCGCGAGGCCGCCTTCGCCGCGGCGAGGAAGCTCGCCGCCGGCGCGCCGCTCGCGCTCGGCGCCACTAAGCGGCTCGTCTGGTCGGGGCTGGGCAACAGGGTCGAGGCCCAGTTGCCCGAAGAGGCGCGGACGGTCGCGGAACTGTCGGGCACCGCCGACGCGCGCGAGGGACTGGCCGCGGTCATCGAGCGCAGGAAGCCGACTTTCATCGGTCGCTGAGAACGTCAACCCGAAGGAGCTCGCGAAGATCATGGCAGGTGTCGAAGGACGGGTCGTCGCGGTCACCGGGGCCGGGAACGGGCTCGGCCGCGAGTACGCGCTCGTGCTCGCGAAGGCAGGCGCGAAGATCGTCGTCAACGATCTCGGCGGTGCCCGCGACGGCACCGGCGCGGGCTCGGCCGCCGCCGACGCCGTCGTCGCCGAGATCCGCGCCGCGGGCGGCGAGGCCGTCGCGAACCACCACAGCGTCGCGACCGAGGCGGGTGGCGCGGCGGTCGTGCGCACCGCGATCGACGCGTTCGGCCGCATCGACGGCGTCGTCGCCAACGCGGGCATCCTGCGCGACGCGTCGTTCCAGAAGATGACCGCCGCCGACTGGGACGCCGTCCAGCAGGTCCACCTGTACGGCGCCTTCTACGTCGTGCACGCCGCGTGGCCGCACTTCCGCGAGCAGCGGCACGGCCGGATCGTCGTGGCCACCTCGACGTCGGGGATCTACGGCAACTTCGGCCAGGCGAACTACGGCGCGGCCAAGGGCGGCCTGATCGGACTGATCAACACCCTCGCCATCGAGGGGAAGAAGAACAACGTCCTGGCCAACGCGATCGCGCCCATGGCGGCGACCAGGATGACCGAGGACGCCGCTCCGTCGGAGGCCCTCGCGAAGCTGGCGCCCGAGCACGTCGCCCCCGTCGTCGGATACCTGCTCACCGACGAGAGCACCACTACCGGCAATGTCTACGTCGTCGGCGGCGGTCAGGTGCACCGGGTCCGGCAGTTCCAGAGCACGGGCGTCGCCTTCGCGGCGGTGCCCACAATCGACCAGGTCGCGGACCGTTGGGCCGAGATCGACGACCTCGCGGGCGCTGTTCCCGGCACGAACCCTGTCGGCTGACGGCGGGGCCTCGCGGGGTGTCACTTGGCGGCTGGACGGCGAGGTTGAGCGTGAGCACGGTTACCGCGGGGTCGCCGAGGACGCCGAGCCCTCGGCCCGTGGTGTTGTCCTTGACCAGCTCGCGCACCTTGTCCTCGGACAGTCCGTGCACCTTGGCCACCCGCGCCACCTGCAGGCGTTGCAGCAGGTACAGCAGCGCGACCGAGACGAAGGAGAAACCGGGCACGGACAAGGCGTTGGTGCCCCAGCGCTGCCCGGAATCGGGGTTCACCCGGACCACCCGGTACACCGCGGTCTCCACTGTGGAGTGCTTCGTCGCGGTGAACCACGCGGGCCATGTAGTCGCCCAACGGCTTGTACACCGCCGCAAGGGCAGCGATGAGCAGGCCGACCTGCGGCAGGCCTGCCAGAGTCGATGGCATCAGAAGCCAAGTCCCCACGAGTCGAGGAACCTCGTGACGCCGGTGGCAGAGCCCATGGGCTCCGGCTCCGGCTGCGGCTAGTCCTTTGTGGATGAATGGTGGCCCGTCAAACCACGGAGCGCTATTCGGGTCCGGCGGTGCTCTGGTCGAACAGGTGGACAGCGTTGCCGCTCGGGTCCAGGAAGGTCGCACCCTTGCCGCCCGGCATGTCGATCTCGCCCCGCCAGTCGAGCTCTGGATGTGCCTGCCGGAAGGCGTCCACGCTGTCGACGGCGTAGAAGCCGCCCGCTCCCCATCGCGGCCCGGTGTCCGGTGGCACATCGAGCATCAGCTCGACCTCCGAACCCGGGATCGTGAACGCGACGGTCGACTCACCCTCCCGCCAGGACTCCTCGAATCCGAGCGTGTCGCGGTAGAAGGCGAGCGACTCCCCGAGGTCCTTCACCGGCTGGTACAGGAACGTCAGTCTCATGCGGATGACCGTAAACCGATTACGTATCGGCGTCAACCAGTTATGCTCGCGTCATGCGCGAATGGGTCCCGATCCCGGGCTCGGCCAAGGGCAGGCTCATCGAGGCGGCCATCCATCAGTTCGAACTCACCGGCTACGAAGCCGTCAACGTCGTCGACCTTGCAGGCAAGGCGAGCGTCACCACTGGCGCGCTGTACCACCACTTCGGCTCGAAACTCGGCCTGTACCTGACCGTCCGCGAAGACATGGAGAAACGGATCGTCGAACGAATGGAAGGAGCCGCCGCCGCGGCGGGGAACCGCGGACAGCCCGCGGTGCGCGCCGCGCTCCTGGTGGCCTTCGACGCCGCCGTCCGGTTCACCGTCTGCCGAATCCTCGGCGAGCCGCCACCGGTAGAGCGCGACGACCCGGTCGCCACCACACTGCGACCGCTCCTGACCAAACACAAGGCACCCGCCGCAGACCTACTGGCCGCAGCCTGGCGAGCCGCACTCCTGGCCGTCGCCACAGGCGCCTCCTCCACGGCAACCCGGGCATCCCTGGTCTACGTCCTCGACCCCGGCAGGTAAGCCCATGCCAACGCCCCATGATCGTTTCGGCGCGGACCACTTGTGCTTCTGTCGCCAGGTCTGTGCCACGCGGGCCGCAGTCGCGTTCCGGGTGTGCCGCAGCTGCCTGCGCTGATGTGCGGGACCGCGTCAGCTCCGTCGAGGATTTTCCTGGTCCAGACGGAAGTAGCCCTGTTGCGGGGTGGGGTCGGTGCAGCACGTGGATGGCTTTGGCGCGTCGGCCTGCGCGGCGTGGGCAGCGCCCCAGCCACGGGCAGGAGGCGAACGCGGCATGACCAGCCCAACGTCCACTCACGACACCGGCCCCGCATTGAGGTGCCTCTCGCTCGGCGCCGAAATCCAGAGCACCGCCGTGCTGTTGCCGGCGTGCGAAGGCGTGATCCCGCGTTTCGACGTCGCGCTGTTCGCCGACACCGGGTGGGAACCCAAGCAGGTGTATGTGAACCTCGCCCGGCTCCGCGAACACGCCGCCCAGCACGGTATCCCGGTGCGCACCGTGTCGGCGGGCAACATCCGCGCCGACGCGCTCGACCCTGCCCACCGGTTCGTGTCCATGCCAAATAACCCGGACGGCACCCGAGGGCTCGCACGCAGGCAATGCACCGGCGAGTACAAGATTTCCCCGCTCAAGAAGGCGGCGCGTGAACTACTCGGCCACCCGCACCCCCGGCGAGTTCCGCGCGGGCTCTACATCGAGCAGGCCATCGGGATCAGCACCGACGAATTCGCGCGCGCCAAGGACTCCGGCGTCCGCTACCTGCGCAACGTGTTCCCGCTGCTCGACCTCGGCTGGGACCGCGCCCGCTGCGTCGACCACCTCGCCGAACGCGGCTTCGCCGGCACCGTGAAATCCGCTTGTGTCGGGTGTCCTTTCCACGGTCGCGCGGGCTGGAAGTGGCTCCACGACAACGATCCCGACGGCTGGGCCGACGCTGTCGCGTTCGACCGGGCGATCCGCCACGGCCACCCACACGCCACGGCACAAGGACAACCCTTGCGCGGTCGGTACTTCCTGCACCGCTCGTGCCGGCCCCTCGACCAAGTCGACCTCGACCCGCCCGTTCCCGCGAAGCGGCACCTGCGGCTGATCACCGCCTCGGCGGCAGCCGAGGAGGACGGCGACCCGGACGGCTGCTCGCCGTGGTCCTGCCGCTCCGGCACCCCGGTCACCGCGGAGCGTGCGGCATGACGACACGCAATCGCGCGCCCGAGGCAGCGCATCGAGATCATCCCGGTGCTCCCGCCCACCGGCTCGTCTGGTCTGGACTGGTGTCGGCCGCCTCCGTCGGCTCGGTCGTGCTGGCGAACTGGGCCTCCACCCACTGGTCGGCCCTGCTCGTCGGGTCGCTGATCGTGCCCGCGGGCACAGTGTGGGCCGGCGTGACGCTGACCTTGCGGGACCTGCTGCACGAGACCCTGGGCACCCGCGGTGTTCTCCTCGCGATCGTGGCGGGGGCAGGGCTGTCCTGGTCGCCGGCCTCACCGCACATCGCCATGGCCAGCATCGTCGCGTTCGCCGTGTCCGAACTGGCCGACTCGGTCGTCTACGCCCGGCTCCGTGTCCGGTCGCGGCTGGGCGCGGTCCTCGGCTCGAACCTGGTCGGGCTGCTGACCGACAGCGTGCTGTTCATGCCGCTGGCATTCGGGTCCTTCGCTGTCCTACCCGGCCAGATCCTCGGCAAGACCGCCGCGACAGCGGCCACGGTCGCGGTGCTGCTGATCGCGAGAACCACCCGGCCTCCGGTGGTGCGGCGATGACGTTCTATCTCGGCACCCACCAACCTGCCTGGCTCGCCAGGGACCTCGGTGTCCCGCTGCTGGTCTCGCATCGGCGACTGGCCGGGCGCGCCAGCCTGCCGCGAGCAACCGGGCCATGGGCGTGTGACTCCGGCGGCTTCACCGAACTCTCCTTGCACGGCCGGTGGCGCACCACCGAACTGGCACCCGAGTTGCCGATCATCCCGGTCCTGCAGGGACAGTCGATCTCGGACTACCACCGATGCGCCGACCTGTACGAGAAACACGGCATAGACCTCGCGGCCCTGCTGCTGGTCGGGGTGGGCAGCGTGTGCCGGCGCCAACACACCATCGAGGTCGAACACATCGTCCGCTCACTGGCCGCCCGCAACCTTCGACTGCACACCTTCGGCGCCAAGATCCTCGGCCTGAGTCGATTCGCCGACGTGATCGCCTCCAGCGACTCGGCCTCCTGGAGTCGGCGCGGCCGCTACGTCCCCGGCTGCTCACCCAGCCACGCCACCGAATCCAACTGCCCGCGCTTCGCCCTGGACTGGTACTCCCGGTTGCCGACGAGTCCGACCGACGAACCGGGACAACACTCGGCCCGGCCCGAAGGTTCGCGCCGCGCGACGATGGGCGCGCCACGGGGTGGAGCAACGCAGCGGAGGGCCGCGTGATGGACCCGTCGCTCGACAACCCGGTGGGGACAGCACATCCGGCGCCGACTCCGGCTTCGCCCACGCCACACGCACACGACGTTCCGGGTGGGAATAATCCGAGCCCCGGTCCGGGTCGGGTACGACCGGACTGGCGCCCGGTCCGGCCCAATTGCTGTTCACGCCATGTCAGGCCGCGTCGGCATTGCAGGTGCGGGAGTCCTGGCTACGTCGGCGTGCCGCGGCCCGCCAGGTTCCGTGCACGTTCCTCGGCAAGCATCTGCGCTTCTCGCGAACGGACCTGGAGAAGATCACCGCCGACGCCGCGCAACCGGCGCGGCCACACCCGATCGGTGCGGGACCCCGCAGGCGTCGGCACCCGCGACGCGACGACATGCCCGGGTAGGCATTCCGGGGCGACCACATTTCGCTTGCATTTTCCGCGAAATGGAGCGCAAATATTGCCGCCCGTTTCACGCGACAACTCTCGAAAGGCGGCCGACATGGCTTGGGTTGAGACAAGAAAAGACGGTTTCCGCGTCCGTTATCGCCTTCCCGACGGGGAACTCCATACGGAGAACGGATTCGCCACACGGGAGGACGCGGACAACCGTGCCGCCGACATCGAGTCCGACCAGCGGCGGAGCCGGTTCATCGATCCCCGGCTGGCACAGACCACTGTCGACGAGTGGATCCGGGTCTGGTCCGACGCCCATCACGTGAGCACGACAACGTGGAGCACCTACGACTCCCACCTCCGCAACCACATCCTCCCGAGGTGGACCGGTACCGCACTCGGCGACGTCCAACGCATGCCGGTCAAAAGTTGGGCGAACAAGACACTACGTGCCTCGCTGGCCGACAAGAGCGTGCAGGACATCATCATCCTGTTCTCCATGATCCTCGGCGAAGCCGACGACGAGGGACTCATCGGCGCCAACCCATGCCGCAAACTCCGCCTCAATTTCGCCGGCAGCCCCGAACGCCCACACGCCGGCAGCGACGAAGTCGACGCCATCGCGAGTCGAATGCCACCCACCGCCGCGCTGATGACCATCACCGCCGCCTACACCGGACTGCGCTGGGGCGAATTGGCCGGACTGCAATGGCGCCACACCCACACTCGACAGCGATCCCCGGATCGAGATCGACCCCCAAACCGGGGCACTGCACGAAACCCGCACAACATTGGAACTCGGACCCCCCAAGACACCCGCGAGCGTGCGGACAGCCCACCTGCCCCCATTCCTCGTCGACCTTCTCGCCGAGCACCACGAACACGACCCCCACTCCCGATTCGTGTTCGCCGGACGCGACGGCGCACCACAACGACGGTCCAACTTCCGGCGACGCTTCTGGCTGCCCGCCCTCACCGGCGACAAGGAACTCGGATGGGCACCCATCCAACCCACCATGCACTTCCACGACCTACGCCACACCCACAAGACCTGGCTCATCGAAGACGGCGTCCCCCGAGTCGTGCAACTACAACGCCTGGGCCACAAACCCAAAGACGCCTCGGACCGCTACTCCCACGTCACCCGACCCCTGCTCCCCACCTGCTCCCCACAACAGCGAACGGCCCACCAGCGAAGATCACCGGCAGGCCGTCTAGCTGCAAAAACACAGTGTGGGCGATACTGGGATCGAACCAGTGACCCCTTCGGTGTGAACGAAGTGCTCTCCCGCTGAGCTAATCGCCCGGCGCGGCTGGGCCGCGTCGACGGGGTGAACCATACAGGATCACTGGGGTCAGGTGAAAAACGGGGATCTGAGCCAGGGCCAGTCGATGCCGAACCAGCCGCCGATCAGGGCGAATCCGTTGAGCAGCCAGATGGTGGCTACGACGATGAGGCCGGTGACGGCGAGGACCAGCAGCCGGACGGCGAGGTTCTGGCGTTTGAGCCAGCCGGTCCAGGTGTCGTATTTGCCGCGGGCGTAGTCGAGGACGCGGCGGGCCCAGGGGAACTCGATGGCGAGGATGGCGAGGCCCGCGAAGACGACGAGCCAGCCGGGGCCTGGGTAGGGGATCATCACGATCCCGGCCGCGAGCACCGCTCCGCCGACGACGGCGACGCCGATCCGCCAGACGGCGCGTGTGGTGGCGTTCCGGTCCACCCAGTCCGGTCGCAGGCGTTTCTCGTGGGTTTCGCTGGTCACCGGCCATGCCTTCCCTGCTCGGCGTCGGATTCCGCCGTCGGCGGACGGTATCAGGAGCGGGGGTGACCTGCGTGAACGTGGCTCTGACCACAGCGGGGGCGGCGTTGCCCAGGTCAGCGCCGACTTAGCCGTTTCGTGACATATCAGCCTGCGAACATTCGCCCTAGGGGCGCTACCAACCGGGCGGAAAACCGGCCAGTATGAGAGGGCCTCTGAGCATGTTCGTAACCGAGCGAAGCGGCACGACTGCCCTGCGCAGGCGATGGTGGCCCAGATGGGTGACAAAGCTCCATCCGGCGTCCTAATCGCGTCGCTGGTGCGTCACATGACTGGTACTCAGTCGTTTGGCTGGGAAGGGAGCAGAAGGGTAGCGACGATGCGAAACGATCACGTCACGCTTCGGTCGACGGCAGTGTTCGACCTGTTGGCGCCGAGGACTCCCGCGGTCCCGGTGAAGGTCGAGCTGCGCTATGACACGCGTGACCCGTACGCCGTAGTCGCCGCCTTCCGCACCGGCCGCGCGGGATGGGTCGAGTGGGTGTTCGCCCGAGACCTGCTCGCCGACGGCCTCATCGCCGAAGCGGGCGACGGCGATGTCCGCATCCGCCCGGCGGTGGACGATCCCGAGGTGGTGGTGATCGAGCTGAGTTCGCCGTCAGGCCACGCCGTGTTCGAGGCGTCGGCCCAGGAGCTCGCGGACTTCCTCGACCGCACCTACGATGTCGTGGTCCCGGGCAACGAGCATCTCTGGGTCGACGTGGACGAGGCGCTGACGCACTTGATCTCCACCGACCTGACCTGAGCGAACTTCACCCGCCGACCCCGATTTGGAGCGGCGAACGGGCGTCCGATAGAGTTCCGCTCGCACCACGGCAGAGGGAACACCGCTCCGGCGCCCCGAAACAGTGGCTTGCGGACGTGGCGCAGTGGTAGCGCATCACCTTGCCAAGGTGAGGGTCGCGGGTTCGAATCCCGTCGTCCGCTCGGAAGCGGTTCGGCCTCTGCGCCGGCCCCCTTGGAGGCTGGCCTCCGGGACATGGCGGAGTGGCCGAGTGGCTTAGGCAAGGGCCTGCAAAGCCCTGTACGCGGGTTCGATTCCCGCCTCCGCCTCGGGCGATTAGCTCAGTGGGAGAGCACTACCTTGACACGGTAGGGGTCACTGGTTCAATCCCAGTATCGCCCACCACGGAAGTGGTGATCAGGGGCCTTCTCGGTTGATTCCGAGGAGGCCCTTTGAGCATTTTCACGGCGGGATCCGCGCGGGAGACCATGGCTGGACGAACTCATCGTCCTGACGGCTGGGAGCTGAGTGCGCCGACGACGCAGCGGTGGACGAACTCGCCGTCCACCCGCTCACCGGTGACCAGCGCGCGGAAGTAGACCGGCGCGACGAGTTGTTCGATCACCGCGTGCTGGTCGGTTCCCGGCGGGAGTTCTCCTCGGTCGACGCCACGGGTGACCATGGCCTCCGCGTCCTCGAAGCGCGCCTGCCAGAAGGCCCGGAGGGTCTCGCCGAGATCGGCGTCGGCGTCGGCGTTGGCCGCGGAGAGCGCGTGGAACAGCCGCAGCAGCCTGGGATCGGCGAAGGTGGCGGCGATGGCGTTCAGGAATGTCTCCAGATCGCTGGACAGGCTGCCGGTGTCGGGCACCGGCACCGCGACCCTGGCGATCTCCAGCAGCGCGTCTGCGGCCAGGCGGGGGCGGGTCGGCCAGCGCCGGTAGACGGTCGCCGGATCGACCCCGGCGCGGCGGGCCACCGCTCGGTGCGAGAGGGCTGCGTACCCGCTGTCGAGCAGCTCCGCGCGGACGGCATCGAGCACGAGGGCTCTGGTGCGTGCGCTACGGCCCCCGGACCTGACACGAACCAGGTCAAGGGTGGGGCTGGGGCTTGGCGGCTCGGTGGTCAACGATCCCATGATAACCACCGCTTGCTAACGCGTCATCTATTGCGTTAACGTCCGGCCATGGTGCAGATCACCGCCGTCCAGACCGGCGAGGTCCAGATCAAGTCGCGGCACGTCGAGGCCAGGTTTCGGGCCCGTCCGGCGCGGGTGGCCGATGTGCTCGCCGACCGCCGCTGGTCGCCCCGCCTGCCGATCCTGTGTTTTGTGGTCGAGCACCCCGAGGGCCAGATCGTGGTCGACACCGGCGAGAGCTCACACGCCAACGACCCCGGCTACCACCCGTGGTGGCACCCGTTCACCCGGACCAGTGAGCGCCGGTGGGTCGAGCCGGAGGAGGAGGTCGGACCGCAACTCCGCGCGCTCGGCGTCGAGCCGGACGGGGTCCGCTGGCTGGTGATGACCCACATGCACGGCGACCACTCGGGCGGGCTCGAACACTTCCCGAACGCGGAGGTCGTGCTGAGCGCCAAGGAGGCCGCGATGGCCTTCGGGCGCACCGGGCCGGTCAACGGCTACTTCAACTCCCACTACCCCGCCGCACTCAAGCCGCGCGTGGTGCGGTTCGACAGCGACCCGTGGGAGGTCTTCGACGCGACGGTCCCGCTGACCCGCGACGGGACCGTGCGGCTGGTGCCGACCCCCGGCCACACCCAAGGTCACATGTCGGTCGTGGTCGAGCAGTCGGACCATCTCGTCCTGCTCACCGGCGACGCGGCCTACTCCGAGCGCGCGCTGCTGGCAGGCGTGGTGGACGGCGTCGCGCAGAGCGCGCGCAGGCACCGCGGCACCACCGCCAAGCTGATCGAGCTGTGCCGTCGTCGCCGGGTGGTCGTCGTGCCGAGCCACGACCCGGAGGGCAAGGCCCGCCTGACCCAGTCCACCTTCACCAACCCAGACGCGAGGAGCGCCCGATGAGCCGGGTCCCCTATCCCCCCGACGCCGAGATCGACGAGGCCGCCCACGCGGTCCTCGCCACCCTGCCGCCGCTGAACGTGGTGCGGATGTTCGCGGGCGCGCCAGCCGCGCTGCTGCCGCTGACCGACCTCGGCCAGGCGATCCTGCTGCGCGCGGGGCTCGATCCCAAGCTGCGCCAGATCGCCATCCTCACGGTGGCGCGGGTGACCGAGTCGGCGTACGAGCGCGCCCAGCACGAGCAGTTGAGCCGGATGGTCGGCCTGACCGAGGACGAGATCCGCGCCGCCTCGGCGGGCGACCTCGACGCGCTGGACGACGACAGCAGGCTGGTCGCGCGCTTCGCCGCCGAGATCACCCGTGACGTGCGGGCAGGCGACGAGACCACCGCCGCGGTACTCGACCGCCTCGGCCGCCAATCCACCACCGAGCTAGTGATCTGCTGCGCGTACTACTGCGCCGTCGCCCGGATCATCGCCACCTGCGGGGTCGAACTGGAGGCCGAACTCCCCACCGCCAACACCACCCTCGAAGACTGGACCCCGAACTCGACCAGAGCCTGACCTCACCCTGCTCAGCGCGTCACCTGGTCCGGTGGCCGCGGCCGGTACCCCGAGGTCGGGGTACCGGCCGCGGGCGGTCACAGGGTGAGCGTCCAGGTGTCGAGGGTGCCGACGTCAGCGGTCGCCGCGTCCTGCACCCGCAGGGTCCACGTGCCGTTGCGGGCCTCGCCGGAGAGGTTCACGGTGTAGACCTTGTCGATGTTGTCCGTACTGCCTCCGGCCCGGTTGTGCAGGACGTAGGCGGTGCCGTCCGGCGCGATGAGGCTGACCACCAGGTCACCGATGTAGGTGTGCCGCAGGTGCACCTCGGCGGTCGAGGTCGCCGAGGCGTTGCCGGTGCACCCGGAGATCGCGATGGTCGAGTTCACCGTGGCGTTGTCCGGGATGGCCACGTCCGTGCCGTTGGTGCCCGCGCAGCCGCCGACCGCGGTCACGGTCAGGGTGAAGGTGGTGCTCCTGGTCGCCGACGCGGCGCCGCCGGTGATGGTCACCGGGTAGGTGCCCGCCGGGGTCGACGCGGCGGTGGTGATCGTCGCGGTGGACGAACCGCCCGCGGTGACCGACGCCGGGCTGAACGACGCGGTCGTGCCCGCGGGCAGCCCGGTCGCGCTGAGCGTCACGGATTCCGCCGTGCCGGACAACACCGACGTGCTGACCGTGGTGGTCGCCGACGATCCCTGGCTGACCGTGGCGGCGGACGGTGCCGCGGCGATGGCGAAGTCGTTGCTGGGCGTGCCAGCGGGCCGGATCTGGTAGATGCCGAGCCCGTAGGTGGCCGCGGTGATCACCGTCTGCCCCGTCGACACCGAGGTTTCCAGGTCGGTCACCGGGACCAGCGGCATGCCGGTGCCGATCGGCGCCCAGTTCGCGCCGCCGTTGGTGGAGGTGAACGCCCCGACGTCGGTGCCGACGTAGAGGGTGGTCCGGTTCTGCGGGTCGAGCACGATGTCGTTGACCGGGGCGTCGGGCAGGTTGCCGGAAATCGTCTGGTACGTCGCGCCGCCGTTGGTGGTGCGGAATACCTGCGCGGCGCTGGAACCGTTGCGGTAGCCGGAAACCGTGACATAGGCGAGGTTGGCGTCGGTCGGGTCGACGGTCACCCTGGTGACGTACCTGGTGGGCAGGCCGGCGGTGACGTCGGTCCAGGTCGTGCCGGTGTTGCGGGTCACCCAGAGCTTGCCGTCGTCAGTACCAGCGTAGATGACCCGAGCGTCCGATTTGGACACTCCGATGGCGCTGATGGTGCCCCAGGTGGTGCTGGTGAGGTCGGGGCTGATCACCGTGAACCCGGCCGCCGAGTTGGTCGAGCGGTTCACCCGGTTGCCGCCGTAGTAGACGATCGCCGGGTTGGTCGGGTCGAGCACCACCGGGGTCAGCCAGTTGCGGCGGTCCGAGGTGGTGGCGCCGAACGACGACATCGTGTTGCCGCCGTTGGTGGAGCGGCCGCAGTTTCCGTTCTGCGAGCAGGCGTAGACCTTGAGGTGGTTGCTCGGGTCGATCAGGTTCGCCAGGCCGTCGCCGCCGTAGTACGAGCCCCAGCCCGCCCAGGACCGCACCGATCCGTTGTCCTGCAAGCCGCCGTTGATCCGGGTGGAGTCCTGTTGGGACACTCCGACGGTGTAGAACTGCATGTTGGACAGGTTGGTGCTCTTGGTCCACGAGCCGCTGAGCGAGCCGTTCTGGGTGGAGCGGTAGATCCCGCCGTCGTTGCCGAAGTAGACCTTGTTGGCCACCGACGGGTCGAAGGCGACCGCGTGCTGGTCGACGTGGAACGACGAGCTGTTGCTGGTCCAGCTTCCGCCCGCGTTGCTCGACTCCAGCATCGGCACGCCGGGCACCCAGATGTGTTGCGCGGCAACGGGATCCACGAAGATCCGGCCGAACCACCAGCCGAAGGTGGACTGTGAGCTGCTCAGCGCGCTGGTACTGGTGATCGCGGTCCAGGTGCTGCCCGCGTTCGTCGAGGTCCAGAAACCGAGGAAGTCGCCCGAGGTGTTCGCGGCGATGGCGTACAGGCGGTTCGGGTCGCTCTTGGCCACCGCGACGCCCATCCGGCCCAGGTTCGAGCTGACCGCGGGCAGCCCGCCCGCGAGCCGGGTCCAGGTGGCGCCGCCGTCGGTGGACTTGTGGATGCCCGAGCCGGTGCCGCCGTACACGCGGCCCGCGGGCGTGCGGGTGTGGTCCCACATCGCGGTGTAGACCGTGTTGGGGTTGCCGGGGCTGAGCGACACGTCGATGGCGCCGGTGGTCTGGTTGGCGCCCGCGAGCACCTGGGTCCAGGTGCTGCCACCGTCTTCGGTGCGGTACAGCCCGCGCGCGCCGCCCGGCTGGTAGAGCTTGCCCGCGGCCGCGACGAAGAGCCGGTTGGAGTTGGTCGGGTCGATCGAGATCCGGCCGATCCGGTCGGTGCCGGTCAGCCCGACCGACTGCCACGTGGCGGCGCCGTCGGTCGACTTGTAGACCCCGTTGCCCGGGAAGGAGTACGACGCCGAGCCCGGGTTGCCCTCACCGGTGCCGACGTAGATCGTGCCGTTGGCCGCCACCGCGACCGCCCCGACGCCCTGCGGCAGGGTGGGTCCCCATGAGTAGCTGAACGAGGCGCCGCCGTCGGTGCTCTTCCACAGCCCGCCGGACGCGGCCGCGGCGTAGACGGTGTTCGCCCTGGTCGGGTCGGGCGCGAGGTCCGAGACGCGGCCGCCGAGACCGGGGCCCAGCGACTGCCACGCCACGGCGGCTTGCACTGAGGCGCGGTTATGGCCTGCCTGAAGGGTTTTCGCGTGCCCCTGGGCGCGGGACAGGTTCCCGGCCAGGTCGACCGAGGGGTCGGGGAACAGCCGCTGTCGGGCGAACCACTCGTCCGCGCCGACCGGGCCGGTGGCGAGGTCAGGATCGACCGCCGCGACGCCGATCACCCGGTCCGCCTCGTTCGGCGTGGCCGCCGCGGGTAACACCGTCATTCCCATTACCAGTAACAGGAACACCGATCTCTTGGAGAGTCTCATGAACGCCCTTCCCTCGCGGCACCGGCGCAGAAAGGACGCCGGCGCCATGTTCGGGCACCGCGGGTGTCGTTGAATAGGGCTGATACGGGGGTTCCGGGGTCGGGTTTTTCCCGGTGTTGCCATTGTGTTCGGCCCGGGCGGTGTGCCACCGTTCCCCGGGCCACGGCCGCGGTGCACCCATCGCGGCCTACTTTCGTTGTCGGGAGCGGTACTCGCGATGCACACCAGGACGCTCGGACGCGCCGTCGGCGCGGTCGCGGTGGTCGCGGTGTTCGGCGGGTTGCTGCTGCTGCTGGTGTCCGGGTCGCTGCACGTGCCCGGGCGGCCACCGCCGGTAACCCCCGACCTGGTGCCCGATCCGGTGTCCACACAGGGATATCGGCAGTCGGTCGCGCTCGGCGGGCTCGTGCGGGCGACGATCAACTCGGTGTTGGTGTGCGTGATCGCGGTGCCACTGAGCGTGTTCGTCGCGGCCACCGCCGGATTCGCGCTCACCCAGGTGTCGGCCAGGACCTCGCGCGTGGTAATCGGGCTGTCCCTGGTGGCGCTGATGGTGCCCGCGATCGCCTTGCTGGTGCCCAGATTCGCGCTGTTCCGGGCGCTCGACCTGACCGGCACGCTCGCGCCGCTGGTCGCGCCCGCGCTGATCGCCACCTCGCCGCTGTACCCGCTGGTCTACTACCTGGCGTTTCGGGCCGTGCCCGCCGAGTTGTACGACGCGTGCAGGCTGGAGGACATGTCGCCGCTGCGGATCTGGTGGCGGGTCGGCATGCCGCTGGTGCGTCCGGTGACCGCCGGGGTCGCGGCGTTGACCTTTGTGCTCACGTGGTCGAATTTCCTCGACCCGCTGGTGTTCCTCTATGAGCGGGACACCTTCACGCTGCCGCTCGCGCTGCGCTCGCTGGCCACGCTCGATCCGACCGACTTCCCGGTTTTCCTCGCGGGCGCGGTGCTGGCCACCGCACCCGCGCTGCTGGTTTTCGCCGTGGCACAACGGGGTCTGCGGCTGAGGAAGGGACATCGGGAATGAGATTCGTGCGCTCGCTGGCGCTCGTCACGGCCGTCGCCGCACTCGCCTCGGGCTGCGCGGCGGACGAGGTGCGGGCGGGAGCGGCGGGTCCGGTGAGCCTGCTGGTGTTCGGCGACCCGAACGAACTCGCCGCGTACCGCGAACTCGAAGCCGCCTACGAGCGCGCGGTCCCCGGCGCGGACCTCCGGCTGATCGAGGCGAGCGACCGCAAGGACCTGATCACCAGGCTGTCCACGTCGATCGCGGGCGGGAAGCCACCGGACCTGTTCCTGATGAACTACCGCTTCTACGGCCAGTTCGCGACCCGCGACGCGATCGAGCCGGTGCAGGAACTGTTGGACCGCTCGCCTGCCATCCACGCCGGAGACTTCTACCCGCAGGCGCTCGCGGCGTTCCAGGTGGACGGTCGGCAGCTCTGCATGCCGCAGAACATGTCCAGCCTCGTCGTCTACTACAACCGCACCCTGTTCGCCGAGCACGGCATCGCGGAACCGAAGCCGGGCTGGGGCTGGCACGACATGGTGGCCACCGCCGCGGGCCTGACCCGCGACGCCAACGGCGACGTGGCCAAGGGCGCCGACCCGGACGCCGCGCCGGGAACCCCCGCGCCCGCGGGCCCTGCCCCGGTCTCCTACGGCCTCGGCGTCTCCCCCGAGATCATCCGGCTCGCGCCGTTCGTGTGGTCCAACGGCGGCACCTTGGTCGACGACGAGCGGCGGCCGACCCGGTTCGCCCTCGACGAGCCCGCGATCGAGGCGCTGTCGGACTTCCTCGACCTGCGCGGCCGCCACGGCGTGGTGCCCACCGACCAGGAGGTGGAGAGCGAGGACGACGAGGCCAGGTTCGCCGCGGGCCGACTCGGCATGCTGATGTCGTCGCGCCGCTCCACCACCACGTTCCGCACGATCACCGGGTTCGAGTGGGACGTGGCGCCGCTGCCGGTGCACCGCACGCCCGCCACCGTCCTGCACAGCGACGCGTACTGCGTTACCAAGGCGGCGGCCAACAAGTCGGGGGCGTGGCGGTTCGTGGAGTTCGCCCGCGGCGCCGCGGGCGCGCCGATCATGGCGGCGACCGGCCGGACCCGTCCGTCCAAAGTGGAGGTTTGAAGGTCCCCCCCGGTCCTCCCCCCCACCAAGGCCCCCCGCAACCCCGAGGTGTTACGCGAC